>NZ_JBEOZE010000018.1:0-181390 GCF_040297465.1 Streptomyces sp. NPDC001787 | reverse complement strand
CGACGTGGCGGCGGCGGGCGTGGCGCGGCGTGGGCGGGTGATGCCGTCGGCACGGTCCGCCCCGCCGGGCCCGCTCGTATGCTCGCTTCCATGGACAGCGGACCGCCCCATGAGGTGACGGCGGCCGGGCTCACGCTCCGGGAGATCCTGGCGTTCGACGACAGCGGGGCACTGCGGCTGCTGCTGGCGCCCGCCGGGCAGGACGTCGAGGTCCGGGGTGTGACGTTCGGGGACGAGGTGGCGGACCGGCCCGCCGGGGCGCACATGGTCCTGGCGGTCGGGGCGTCCACGGACCTGGCCGGGGCGGTGGAGCCGGTGTTCCGCGCGGCCCGGCAGGGTGCCTGTGCCGTGGTGCTGCGCGAGGCGGAGGGCGCCGCGGCGGCTCCCGAAGTGCTCGCCGCGGCCGAGGAGTCGGGAATCGCGCTGCTGGCCCGCGCGGCGTGGGCGGACTGGACCGACATCGCGACGCTGCTGCGCTCCGCGCTCGCGTACGCACGCGCGGGCCGCGGCGGTCACCCGATGGCGGACGGCACTCCGGCGGTCGGACTGAGCGCGCTCGCCGCGTCCATCGCCGAGTCGGCCGGCGGCTCGATCACCATCGAGGACACCGGCTTCCGGGTGCTGGCCCACTCGGCCACCCGGCCCGAGGCCGACGGGGTCCGCCGGTCCACGATCCTGGGCGGCCGGGTGCCCGAGTGGCGGGTGGCCGAGCTGCGCCGCAGCGGGATCCTGCGGAGTCTGTGGACCTCGCGCGACGTCATCCACCGCCCGGCGGACGGCGACAGCCCCGAGCGCCTGGTCATCGCCGTGCGCAGCGGCCCGGAGGTGCTCGGCTCGATCTGGGCCGCGGCTGACGGCCGCCCCCTGTCCCCGCGGGCCGGGGAAGCGCTGCGCCGTGCCGCCGGGGCCGTGGCGCCCCATCTCGCGCGGCACCGGCTGCATGAGAGCGGTGCCGTACGCCGTCGCGACGACGCCCTGCGCGGGCTTCTGTACGGGCAGGGGGACCGCCGTACCCACGCCTGGTCGCTGGGCCTGGCACCGGACGCTCCGTGCGCGGTCCTGGCGGTGGTCCCGGACCCGGCGGCCGGTTCGCCGTCGTCCGCCGGCCGCGCGCTCGATGTGCTCGGTCTGCACGCCGCCGCGTACCGCCGTACGGTGCTGGTCCTGCGCGAACGGGCGCGGCTGCTGGTGCTGATGCCCGCCGAGCGGGGGAAGGACCGCGAGGCACTCGCTCTGGCCCGGGAGCTGGACCGGGTGGCGGGGTCACTGCCCGGCGGCGTTCCGGTCCGGATCGGGGCCGGGTCCGTTGCCGCGTCCGCGCTCGGCGCCGCCGGCTCGCTGGAGGAGGCCGTGCTCGTCGTCCGGGTGCTGCGCGAGCGGGAGCAGCGTGGCGGGGACGGCGCCCGGGTGCGGTACGCCGGGGCGTCCGGGGTACGGACGGCCCTCGATGTGCTGCGTGTGCTGGACACCGTACGGCCGTTGTGGGAGGCGGGCGGCGGGCCGGTGCACGACCTGGTGGCCGCCGATCTCGCGGCGGGCGGCGAGCTGGTCCGCACACTCGCCGCCTATTTCGACGCCGCGGGCGACGTGACCCGGGCCGCGCACCGGCTCGTGCTGCATCCCAACACACTGCGGTACCGGCTGCGGCGCGTACGGGAGAGGTTCGGCGTCGATATGGACGACCCGGACACCCGGCTGCTCCTGGCCCTGGCCGTGCGCCTGACGGGTGAGGTTTGAGGGGTTCGGCGGGTTTCCGTACGGCGGTTGCCCGTGCGGACAAGGATCGGCGCCAGTCTTGTCCTTCCCGACAAAGACCTGTGGGGTTCCCATCACCGATTCTCACCGTATGACGCAGACATCCTCGCAGTCCGCCTCCCCTCCACCGTCCGCCGCCTCGCCACAGGCCGCGGCCTCCGGACGCTCCCCGTACGTCGCCGACGCCGTCCGCGCGGCCGTCGAGCAGGGCCTGCTGGGCGGGCACAGTCCCGTCGCGGGCTTCATCGACACCGACGGGGTACGTGATTCCGTCGCCGCGCTGCGGGACGCGTTCGCCGGGACGCCCGGTGTGCTCCACACCTTCGCGGCGAAGGCCGCCGCCCTGATCCCGGTACTGCGGCTGCTGGCCGACTGCGGGATGGGGTGCGAGGTGGCGAGCCCGGGTGAGCTGAGGCTCGCCCTCGACGCCGGGTTCGCTCCCTCGGACATCGTCCTGGACTCCCCCGTCAAGACGCGGGAGGAGATCCGGCTGGCGCTCGCGCTGGGCGTGGCCGTCAACGCCGACAGCCTGGACGAGCTGCGGCGTATCGACGAACTGCGCTCCCCCGACACCGTTTCCGTCCTCGGGCTGCGGGTCAATCCGCAGGTGGGCGGTGGTTCCATCGGGGCGATGAGCACGGCGACGGCCACCTCGAAGTTCGGGGTGGCGCTGCGCGACGCGGGAGCCCGTGAGGCCGTGGTCCGGGCCTTCGGGGAACGGCCGTGGCTGACCCGGCTGCACGCCCATGTCGGTTCCCAGGGCTGCCCGTTGGACCTCATCGCGGCGGGCATCGGCGCGACGTACCGGCTGGCCGAGGAGATCAACGGGCGTCTGGGGACCCGGCAGATCACCAGCCTCGACATCGGCGGCGGGCTTCCGGTCAATTTCGCCGACGACACGGTCCGGCCCGCGTACACCGACTACGTGGCGGCCCTCACGGAGGCGGTACCGGGCCTCTTCGACGGCCGCTACGCGCTCGTCACCGAGTTCGGCCGTTCCCTGCTCGCGAAGAACGGCTTCATCGGCGCCCTGGTGGAGTACACGAAGGACGCGGGCGGGCGCCGTGTCGCGATCACCCATGCGGGTGCGCAGACCGCCACCCGTACGGTCCTCATGCCGGACGCCTGGCCATTGCGGGTCGGGGCGTTCGGCGCGGACGGGCGCCCCAAGGAGGGGCCACCGCTGGCCCAGGACATCGCGGGCCCGTGCTGCTTCGCCGGGGACGTGGTGGCGTACGGGCGGGAGCTGCCGGAGCTGCGCGAGGGCGACTTCGTCGTGCTGTACGACACGGGTGCCTACTACTTCTCCGCCCCGTGGGCGTACAACAGCCTGCCGCGGCCCGCCGTGCACGGCTTCCGGGCCACCGCGGGCGGCGCCGGCGCCGAGGTGGTGTTCGCCCCGGTGCGCGACGCCCAGTCGCTGGACTCGATCGCGGCGGAGTGCGGTCTCGCCCACGCCGATGCGCTGACCGTGCCCGGCGGCGGGCCTGCCCGGCCCGCCTGAGGGTCCGCGTGCCGTACGGGGTTCAGCGGCTCACCCCGCGGGCTGGGGCGAGGGCTCCGGCTCGGGCACCGGGTCGGGGTCGGGCCCCGGCGGCTGCGGAATCGGGTCGGGCGACGGCCCCGGCGGCATCGGGCCGGGCCCCGGCCGTACGGGCGGCGGGCCCGGTACCGGTGTGGGCGGACCGGGCACCGGTGCGGGGGTCGGCGCCGGCGGTACCGGGTCGGGGTACGGGTGGGTCATCTCGGACCTCCAGAGCGTCGGGAGTCTTTCCGGTGGAGCTCGTCTCCACCGTCTCCCGCTGCGGCTGCCCGCGCCTGTCGAGTCCACACCTGTGCCCACACCGGTGCCCCGCGCACCCGCGGCGCCGACGCGGTCAGAACAGCTCGGGGTGCGACGTGAGCTGCCGCTCCGCCTCCCGGACCAGCTCCGCGGGGGCGGCGGGCGCCTGCTCCGGGTGGCGCTGCGCCCATTTCGCCGCGTACGGGCAGAGCGGGACGACGGGCACGCCCTCACGGGCCGCCATGGCGTAGAACTCCGCCACGAGGGCACCCGCGATGCCCTTGCCCTCGTGGCCCGGCTCGACGACGGTGTGCACGGCGACGAGGGCGCCGGGTGCGGGGTCCATGACGAAGTACGCGATGACCCCGGCGGCCTTGCCGTCCTCGTAGGCCACGAGATTGCCGTGCTCCCGGTCGTCCCGGATGCCGACCGCTGAGTTCTCTGCCATGACGGTGCTCCTGTCGCCTGCGGGCATGGACGGTGCGGTTCAGCCTGCCGCGGACACCGCGTGCGGGCCACGCCGTGTACGGGTCCCGGGAACGGGAGCGGAGGCGTCGTGACCGAGAGCGACGATCCGGTTGTCCGCGTCCACGTGGACCACTCGTGGAGTCAGGGCGCGGGCCTCGGCGTCGTCGACCTGTGCATAGCTGATGAGGATGACCAGGTCGCCGGGGTGAACCAGGTGGGCCGCCGCCCCGTTGATGCCGATGACACCCGAACCGCGCTCGCCCTCGATGACGTACGTCTCCAGGCGCGCACCGTTGTCGATGTCGACTATATGCACCAGTTCACCGGGCAGCAGATCGGCGGCCTCCATCAGCTCGCCGTCGATGGTCACGGATCCGACATAGTGCAGGTCGGCCTGCGTCACCGTGGCCCGGTGAATCTTGGACTTGAACATCGTACGCATCATCGAGGTACTCCAGGAGCTAGGCTCCCTGCCTGCGTTTTTGCAGGTCAAGGGCTGTTTCCCTACCTTACATCGAGTCATGTTCCCGGGCCGCGTCCCCCCGGGTCCCCCAGGACTCACGCCGACCACTCGCCGGCTTCACCGGCTCGTCGTCAGGCTGGGCCGCGATGCCCCCTCGCCCCATCCACTCCCGCCATGGTGACGGCGCAAGCCTACGCAACACCCCTCGGCGGCTCTTCGTGACAACCGTCACCGCGGCATCTCACGAAACTCCCCCAGCCCCACGTGAGTCGCCGACGACGTCGCGAAACCGACCGCGCCCGCAGGCGCGGCAACACGGAGGCCGGTCCGAAATGCCGCCGGCTGCTCGACAGCATCCTGTTTTCGGTTGACGTGACACTCGACAGCACCCGAGTTCCGAGGAGTTGTGCAGGCCGGGTCTGCCATCAGCACGAACAGCCACGATCCATTCCTGGGCGAGGTGGCCTTCGCTTCGGATGAGCAGTCGCCCGAAGAAACGGACGTGGCCGACAAGGGCCTCCAGCTCAGGGCCGTGGGCGGAGGCGGGCTTCATCCGCAGTTGGGTTCTCGTCGGGCACGAGCGATCCTGGCGACCCGGCTGCCGCCTGGCGAACCGAGACGGCCGGAACCATCGTCTCCCCCATCAGCGGCCACGACTCCGGAACCGCCTACAGCTCCTTCCTGTACGTGCCCCGCGTGTGAGTATGAAGAGAGACCGGACCTGTCTCCGCCCTGCCTCGCTGCGGCGGGCACACGCACTCCCGAGAGAGCTTCAGCAGCCGTGAACAGTGCCCGCGACAAAGGCGTTTGGCGCGAGTGCCGCGCCCTGAGTCAATGCCTGCTGCCCCTGATCGACCAGGATCCCTGGCGACGGGACCGTCGCCATGACGAATTCCGCGAACGCGGCCTTGGCGTGCCCGAAGGAGAGCGGCTGCTCGGGACCTTCGCGGCGCTCACCATGCACACCGTCAGCCTGGACTCCGCAGTGGCCGGACGTCCGGCCACTGTCGAAGCACTGCACGCCACGCCGCTGCACACCGTCGCCCAGACCCTCATGAACAAGCGCGACCACGAACTCCTGGCCGCGGCGCCCACGCATGCGGACGACGACGCCGAGGAACGGGACCTCGCGACCCTCCGGCTGCTCACCTACCGGACCGGGCACGCTGCTCACGTGTTTGCCTACCTCGGCAGCCAGGTACGCGCCACCTTCGACACCCTGGCCGGCCGCAGCCGGACAACCACCGCAACCTGCGGCGACCTCCGGCGATGGGCGAGCCAGGCGAAACGCCTTCCGTAGCAACGCCTCCGCACCTGCCCGAGCCGGTTCCCCTGCCACGCCCGCGAGACAAGATCTGTCGCGGGCTCAGCCCGGTGGACGGACCTGTCCAGGACGGCTCCGACGCCCTGGCCGCCTGATCCACACGACACAGCACCCGGCTTCACCTGCCCAGCCACAGCCCTCAGGCGTCCTCGACCAGCAGCCGGGCGTTGATGGTGGGGTTGCCTGCCTGTGCGAGCGGGAAGCCCGTGCCGAACTCCTCGGCCTGCTTGGGCACATCGATCCGGACGGACAGCGTCCGGTCGAGCAGCTGCTCCTGTGTCATCCGGAAGTCGATGTTGACAATGCCGTTCTGCACGCACGTCGCACAGCCCCGCGGAGCGTCCGGTTGGAAGAAGTAGCGCTTCGCGACCAGCTCCCCGTCGGCGAGCAGACTCACGATGAACGACCCCGGGATGTTCAGCCGGTCGATCCCCTTCACCCGCACCGAGACCGGACTGGCGCTGCGGAAAGCGAAGGAGCGGGCGGCCTCGATGCTTCCGGACAGATTCTCCAACGCGCCCTCCACCGGGCTGACGAGTTCCAGTTGATCGTACGAGACGTCGGTCTCGATCGTCTGATCGGCGGTCACGCTGAACCCGATCAGTTCGTTGAGCGGCGGCGTCGTGAGCCAGTCGGTGTCCGGTCCCACTGTGGTTCGGAATCCGTTCAGCGTGGTCGCGCTGACGCGTGTCTGCCAGCTCAGCCAGAGGCGGTCGAGGTTGCAGTGGAAGAACCAGAACACCGGGTCGAAGGACGCGACATCCTGGTCTCCCATGGTCGGTCCGATCGAACCGTGACCACCGTCGTGGGCCTGGATCGAGAAGTCCTGGTAGCCGTTCACATTGAACGCGCCCCACAGCGACTGGGTCAACGACGTGGCAATGTCGTCAAGGACCCCGAATTCCCTCACGTTCTGTGCGATTTCGGCGACCGGGAAGCGCTCGGTCGTGTAAGGGAAGAATCCGGGCACGGGGTTCGGCGTCGCGGTGGCGCCTGGATCGGCCGGCAGAACGTACTTGTCGAACGGAGGATGCTGCAGCCGGTCCGGCAGGTCGGTCGAGATGTCCCAGTACGGAATGGTCACCTCCGCGCAGCCCGGGACGGAGCGCAGCGCGTCCTCGAAATCGCGCAAGTACTGGCGGTGCCAGGGATTGTAGCGGTTTTCGTGGTGCATGCACCACCGCTTGGGGAGACCGTGCTGCCCGGCCAGGGCGAAGTAGCTGTCCGGAGCCTCCGGGTCGCGGGCCATCAGGCCGTCGAAGGCTGTCTTGAGCAGGTCGAACTCGGCATCGCTCAGCGTTGTGACGTTCCTGCGCAGCCGGGCCGGGGGAGCCCCGTTCGACGATGGCTCGGGCGGCGTCGCCGTACCGAGCGGGAATCCGTTGAGGATCCATTTCTTGAACGTCTGCGAACGTTCAGGACTCCACTTTCCCGCCGGATCCGGGGGCATCGGCGCTTCTGGCGGAGCGGTCGCTGCGAGAATTCTGGTCGCGTCTCTTTTCACCCCCTCATAGGTGCCGAGCTCATACCCCTTGACGGCCATGTGCTCCACGTCCTCGGGCCGGAAGAAGAAGCGGATATCCGCCATATAGGTCGGCGCTTCAACTACCCGATCAACGATCCGACGGTTCTCGGTCGTGGTCATGCTTCCTCCACTGGGCTCCGAACGGACATTACGGCCTAATAGGCTTTTCCGAGTATGTGGTATTCGAAGAGCATTTGAACGATCGACACAGGGAGACTGACCGGAAATGTATGGAGCTCTTTCAGCTTTTCCGCTTCAGGACAAGGAGGACGGCAGAGATTGACGACATTCGAGTCGGGCCGCATCGGGCTTTGCGGAGGATCCGATCGACAAGCACACCTGGCGCGCCCGGGGCGACGCCCGCGCCTCCTGCCGCCCACGGCCCAGAGCCGCCCCCGGCCGCCGGGGCGCCCGACGCATGTTCTGCCCCGCGGCAGGCGCCCACCCCGACCGACCTCATGGGGTCTGTTGACCACAGTGCACCCGACGGGCCGGTTCTCTCCGCTCCGCCCCCATGTGCTCCCGTGCGCCCCGGGGTGAGCTTTTCGGCGCCCTGCCGTTCGGGGAACCGGCCCTCGATCATGGGTCGGTCAGCAGCGGACGGCAGAGGCGGAGTTCGCCGTTTCCCCTACCGTCACCGCCGTCTTTCGCCCCGGGAGCCGTAGTGCTTCCAGAAAGGCACCCATGCCCTTCCGCTCGCGCTCGGCCCATCCGGTCATCACCCTGGTCACAGCCTTCCTCGCCGCCCTGGCCCTCGTCCCGTTCACCGCAACCGCCGCGAGGGCGGCGACCCCGGTCTGCCTCAGAGGCACGTTCGGGTTCGAGTACCGGTCCGCCGAGGCCGGAACGGCCAAGCCCCTTCGTACCAAGGCGGTCCGCGTCGCCAACGCAGAACTGTGGGGCGCCGAGAGGAGCGGCGACCAGCCCCGCTGGCTCGGTGTCTCCCAGTTCACCTCGGACGACGGCGACTACAACCTCTGCTACACGCCCACCACGACCGCCACGATGAGCACCGTGTGGGTGAAGGTCTGGGCGGAGAGCCGCCGACTGTGGCGCGTCATCGACGGGGCGAGCAACTCCTACTACACGCAGCAGACCCAGGCCCTGACCAACGTCGCCGGCGGCGCCTACAGCCTTCCCACCGTTCGGGCCACGGGGACGGCCGGCCGGGCCTGGCACGCCCTCGACACCCTCTACGATCTGTGGCGGAAACGCGAGAACCCGGTAAGCGACTGCTGGACCGCCAACGAGCCGGACAGTAGCTCGTGCACGAGGCTCAACGTCTACGTGAGCGACGGAGCCACCTCCGCCGGCTACAGCCCCCACTCCAACAGCATCGACCTCATCGGCGAAGCCGCCGACTCCGAGCACACCGTCCTGCACGAGGGCGGCCACTTCCTCCTGCACCGCCTCTACGCGGCCGGAGCGGGTGTGTCCGGGGCCTGAGCAGGGCTCGGGGCCGGTGGGCGTCAGCGGAGCGGTCGGAGGGAAGGCCGTCGGGACGATCGAGTCCCGGGCAGCAGCCGCCCGCACGCTCGACGAAGCACATGAAGGGAGCCCTCCGGGGAGGATGCCGTGGTGGCCGGCTGCCCCGCCCGTGGTCTCCCGACGATGTCAGGCGGTCTGCGGAGCGGGGGTCAGGAAGGGCTGCCCGTCGAGTGTCCAGTGCGGGTCGGGCGTGATGCCCAGGGCGGCGTAGACGTGGACGGCGACATCGGCGTGGCGCAGGGTGTCCGGGGCGGTGGAGGGGGTGATACCGGGGCCGGACGCGGCGATCCAGGCGGTGCGCTCCAGTGCGCTGCGCCCTCCGTGGCCGCCTTCGTCGCGGTGCCCGTGGTCGGTCACCGCGACAATGGTCCACTCCTCGGAACGGGCGTCGGGACGTTCGCGTACGGCGGTGAGGAGTTGTCCGAGCCGTCGGTCGGCGGCCTCGATCGCGCTCCGGTACCCGCTACCGCAGCCGAGGTAGTGGGCGGTCTCGTCGACGGCGCCGAGGTAGACGAAGGAGGCGTCCAGGTCTTCGCCGGAGCCGAGAACCCGTACGGCTTCGTCGGTCACGCTCTGGTCGCACTCCTCCCAGGCCTGCGGGGTGTCCTCGCGCGGGGCGATGTAGGCGAGCCTGCTCGGGGCCGCGAAGACCGGGCCGCCCTGCCGGGCCAGGAACAGGGGCTCCCAACCGCCGGCCGCGAAGGTGCGCCGCCCGTGATCGGCGGCCAGCCGGGTGGTGAAGTCGGGGAACACCCCGATCCGGTTTCCGGTGAAGTTGTTGCCCCAGACCCCGTGCTTGGCCACGCCGGCACCGGTGACGATCGTGGTCCAGCAGGGGCCCGACATGGTCGGTGTGTCGTCGTCGATGCGGACGGGCGCGAGGAAGCCGGCGTTCGCGAGTTCGTCGAGGTTGGGGGTGTTCAGCGAGGGCAGCAGGTCGAGGCGGACGCCGTCGATACCGACGACCAGAACACGGGGTGTGGGCATGTTCGCGGTTCCTTCGTGATGCGGGTGTGGAAGGGAGGACGGAGCGTCAGACGGTCCGGCGCAGACGGATCAGGCGGCTGGCGTAGTCGCCGGCGGGCAGCCGCAGGTCGATCCCCCGCCCGGTCAGGACGGCACCGCTGTGAACGACGTCCTCGTCGATGTCGAGGTAGTCGGCCGCGCGGTCCAGGGCCGGAAGGGCGAGCCGGGGGGCCGGGTGGCCGAAGCGGGTTGCGGGGCGCCAGGCAAGGATGGCGTGTTCGGTGCCGTCCTGGGACGCGTAGTGCACGGCTGCCACTCCGTCGGGGCCGTGGAGGCGGTGCTGGCGGCCGTGCTGGACCAGGGGGCGGATCTGCTTGTAGATCTCGACGAGCCCGGCGGCCTCGTCGAGCTCCTCCTCGGACCAGGTGGCGAGGTTCCCGCCGAGGCCGAGCGCTCCGGCCATGGCGACGTGGAAGCGGAACCGCAGCGGCGTGGTCCGGCCGGTGGCGACGTTGGGGTTGTCGGTCACCCAGGCGGCCATGGCCTGGGCGGGGAAGAGCTGGCTGAAGCCGTGCTGGATGCCGATCCGGTCGACGGGATCGGTGTTGTCGGACGTCCACGCCTGGTCGGTACGGGCAAGGATGCCCAGGTCGACCCGTCCGCCGCCGCCCGCGCACGCCTCGATCCGCAGGCCGGGGTGATCGGCGCGGAGACGGTCCATGATCCGGTAGACGGCGTGGGTGTGGTCGATCCACAGCCGGTCGGGGTCCGGGGAGCCGGCCCAGCCGGCCTCGGTGACCACCCGGTTGGCATCCCACTTGAACCAGTCGACGTCGTGGTCGCGCACCAGCCGGTCCAGGGTCCGGTGGGCCCAGGCCTCGACCTCGGGGCGGGCGAAGTTCAGCATGAGTTGGTTGCGCTGTTCGGTGGCCTGCCGAGTCGCCGCGTGGACGACCCAGTCGGGATGGGCACGGTAGAGCTCGCTGTCGCGGTTGACCATCTCCGGCTCGACCCACAGTCCGAACGCCATGCCCAGGCGGTGCACTTCGTCGGCCAGTGGGCGCAGCCCGTCGGGGAACGCCTCGGGCCGGGGTGTCCAGTCACCGAGGCCCGCTCTGTCGCTGGTCCGGCCGCCGAACCATCCGTCGTCGAGGACGAAGAGTTCGGCTCCCAGACGTGCGGCCAGCCGGGCCAGGCGCAGCTGGCCGGGCTGGCCGACGTCGAAGCCGGTGGCTTCCCACGAGTTGTAGACGACGGGCCGGTCGCGGCCGGGTTCGGGCAGGACGGTGGTACGGATATGGGTGTGCCAGGCCCGGCTGGCGGCGCCGAAGCCGTCGCGGACGTAGAGGCCGGCGAAGACGGGCGTGCGCAGGCTCTGGCCCGGCCGCAGGGTCCAGCCGAGTCCTTCGTGGCCGAATCCGCCGGTCCAGGTGGTCCGGCCGACCGGGTCGCGGTGCACGGTGATACGCCAGCTTCCGCTCCAGGCCAGGGCGGTGCTCCAGACCTCGCCGTGTTCCTCGTCGGCGGTGCCGTCGTCGAGGGCGAGCCAGGGGTTGGCGTGGTGGCTGGTGACACCGCGGCGGCTGGTGAGCACGGTCTCGGCGACCGGGAGGCGGTCACGGTTCAGCTGGAACTCGCTGTTCCAGCCGCCCACGAGGTGGCTGAGCCGGTAGTCGGGCAGCGCCGGCAGCGTCCAGGAGGCCGAGTCCAGCCGGTCGACGGCGATCGGGCCCGAGTCCTCGCCTCCGGTGTGGGTGAGTTCCGCCCAGCGCTCGATGATGTCGCTGTCGGGACGGACGCGGTAGCACAGTTCCGCGGCCAACGGGTAGCCGCGGTCGGCCAGGTGGAGGCGGAGTTCCCCCTCCCGGACCGTGTGACCGGTGAAGGTCCACTGGGCGCCGCGGGTGCCGTCGGCGAACCGGACCTGGAGCCCGGCCGGCCCGAACCGCGCACCGCTCTGCGGAGCCAGTTCGTCCGGGGCGGCGTCCGACTCGAAGCTGCTCTCGGCGGGTGAGCGGGCCACGAGCATCTCGCGGAGGGAGCCGGCGTCGATCTCCGCCCCCCAGTGCAGGTGCCGGGGGCTGCCGTCCGCACCGATACGCACGGCGTAGACGCTGTTGCGGGTACGGAGGACCGCCAGCCCGTGGGCGGCGTCGAAGGAAACGGATGAGGGCGTGGGAGGCACAGAGGATCCCGAGGGGTATCGAGCGTCGGTGAGCACCGGACGGACGGCCATGGCGAACAACGCGGGAAGCGCCCGGAGTTCGGCCAGAGCGTAGGACCACCCGGGCGGGAAAATCAATACTGGACGAAGTTATTTATTTGCTTTAGGTTGCCGTCGTGTTTCCAAACCACTCGCGGCCCCTGGTGACCGCACCGGCCGAAACTGCCATCCTCGCCCTGCTGTTGGCCGAGAGCCCGCTCAGCCGGGTTGAGCTGGCCCGCCGGACGGGTCTGTCATCGACCGCCGTTACCAAGGCCGCGCGACCGCTCATCGACGACGGCTACCTGCACGAGCTCCCTCCTGAGCGCACCGCTCCAGGGGCCGGGCGCCCCGTGAACCCGCTGGCCGTGACTCCCGACCGGGAGTTCTTCGTCGGTGTGAAGATCAGTGCCGACACCCTCTTCGGCGCGGTCTGCGACCTGCGGGCGCACATGCGGACCACCGCCAGTCGGCCATTGGGCGACCGCGACCCGGCCGCCGTGTGTGAGCTGCTGGCCGATCTCGTCACCGAACTCCTCGACGTGAAACCCGAGTACCGGGCCCGCACTCGGCACCTGGGCATCGCGGTCTCCGGCGACGTGGACCGCCCCTGCGGGCGTGTCCGCTACTCCGTGCTCCCCAGCTGGCGCGACGTACCGCTGGCCGAGACCGTCGCCGCGGCGACCGGCCTGACCGTCACCGTGGAGAACGACGTCAAGGCCATCACCGCCGCCGAGCACTGGTTCGGCGAGGGCATCGGTACCGAGTACTTCGCGCTGGTCACCATCGGAGCGGGGATCGGCTCCGGGATCGTCATCAACGGTGAGCTGGTAGCCGGCGCGTACGGCGTCGCCGGCGAGATGGGGCACATCAGCATCGACCCGGCCGGGCCGCGTTGCCACTGCGGCCAGGTCGGTTGCGTCGAGGCCATCGCCTCCACCGACGCGGTCCTCGCGGCCATCCGCCGCGCCACCGGTCGCCCGGACCTGGACTTCGACGGCGCGGTTCAGCTCGCCCGCGGTGGAGACCCCACCGCACAGGGCGCCTTCGCGAGGGCGGGCCACGCCATCGGGGTCGGCATCGCCACGCTCGTGAACCTCGTAGGTCCCGAGCGCGTCGTGGTCACCGGCGAGGGGCTCGACACCTTCGACCTCTTCGGAATGCACATCAGGGACGCCTACGCCGCGCACTGCTTCAAAGCAGCGGCGAAATGCCCACTGACCCTGCGTCCCCTCCCCTGGGAGGAGTGGGCCCGCGGTGCCGCCGTCGTCGGCATCCAGGCCCTCTTCCCCTGATTCAGCGTCACCATGCCGTTCGCCGAACCACGTTGCCGGAACAACCGATGTCCATCGCCGTCTGCCAACGGTGAATGCCGGACACCGGCTGCGCCGGCCAACAACACGTACGCCCCACCCTCTCTCAACCCGAAGGATCGAAGTGAGCGCACAGAAGGCCAAGCTTAGCCGCAGAGGATTCCTCGGCGGATCCATCCTGTTCGTCGCCGGAGCGGCGGTCGGCTGCAGTACGGACCCGACCGGTGGTAACTCCGGCGGGGCGAAGACCACTCTGAACGTCTGGTCCCACGCCTACGGCGAGGCCGGCACCCAGCAGGCCCTCACGCGATACGCCACCGCTTTCACCAAGGCCAACCCGGACATCGCGGTCAAGGTCACCTGGACCCCGGGCGACTACAGCAGCAAGCTCTACGCGACCCTGCTCACCGAGTCCGCCCCGGACGTCTTCGAGATAGGCGACTTCAGCGAGAGCCTCGCCCGGCGCGGTCAGATCGCCGCGCTGGACGACATCTACGGCAGCGCCAAGTCCGACTTCAACCCGGGCGCCCGCGAGATGGTGACCGTCGACGGCAAGCTCTACGGCGTCAAGACGCTCGACGACATCATGATGCTCTACTTCCGCAAGAGCGTGCTGTCCAAGGCCGGTATCACCCCGCCCGACAGCTTCGACGCGCTCGCCGACGCGGCCAAGGCCCTGAGCTCCAAGAAGACCAAGGGTCTGTTCGTCGGCCAGGACGGCCTCGGCGACAGCGCCATCCTGGCCGTGTTCTCCAACGGCGGTGACCTCGTCGCCGACGGCAAGGCAGCCTTCGGATCCCCACAGGCCGCCGAGGCCGTGGCCGGACTCAAGCGCCTTCACGACGACCGGTCCCTGCTGCTCGGTTTCACCACCGACTGGTGGGATCCCTCCGCCCTCATCCAGAACGTCGTCCCGATGCAGTGGGGCGGCCTCTGGTCGATGCCCGCCATCAAGACCGCGCTCGGCGACGACTTCGGTGTCCTGCCCTGGCCCGCCTTCAAGGCCGGTGGCAAGCCTGTGGTGCGCGTCGGCGGCTGGAGCACCTGCGTCAACGCCAAGGGCAAGAACGTGGACGCGGCCAAGAAGTTCGTCCAGTGGCTCTGGATCGAGCAGACCGACCTCCAGACGGACTGGTCGCAGAACTACGGCCTCCACATCCCGCCGCGCACGTCCGTCGCCGCCTCCGCCGACAAGCTCACCCAGGGACCCGCCAAGGAGACCGTCGAGCTGGCCGCCACGTACGGCAGGAACAATCCCAGCACCTGGAACAGCGCCGTGAGCTCCCTGTTCACCGCGGCTGCGACGAAGGCCGTCAGCGGACAGGGTGACGCTGCCGAGCTCCTGGCCGGCGCGGCCGAGAAGGCCCAGGGCGAGATCGACAAGCAGCGCGCGTGATGACGTCCGCACCTGTGCCCGCGCTCGACCACGAGCGTGTCGGGTGCCCCGCGGCCCAGCCGCAGGGCACCGCCCCCATCCGCCGCTCCCGCCCGGACCTGCGTGCCTGGGGAGCGTTCGCGCTGCTCGCCGGCCCCCTGCTGATCGGTCTGGGCCTCTTCAAGTACGTCGCCATCGGCTGGAGCTTTCTGCTCAGCCTCAGTGAGGCCCGCGGCTCCATCGCCCTGGGTCACTGGGTCGGCCTGGACAACTACCAGGCGCTGCTCTCCGATGCGGTGTTCCGCAAGTCGCTCGTCCAGATCCTGCTGTTCACGGTGTTCATCGTGCCGGTGACGTTCGCCGCCTCGCTGGGGCTGGCGCTGCTGGTGCACCGAATCCGGCGCGGGCGGGCCGTGCTGCGCACCGCCTTTCTGATACCGGCCGCCGTCTCCTACGTCGCGGCCGCCCTGCTGTGGAAGATGAGCCTGTTCAACGGGCTGCCGGGCGGCATCGCCAACACGATCGGCGGATGGTTCGGCATGGATGCCGTCCCGTGGCTGCAGACCACCTCACCGCCGCTCTACTGGGTCGCCCTCGTCACTCTCCGCCTCTGGCTCCAGGTCGGGTTCTACATGGTGCTCTTCCTGGCCGGGCTCCAGGCCATCCCCAAGGAGGTGTACGAGGCCGCCTCCCTCGACGGTGCGACCGGCCTGCGCCTGCTGCGCAGAATCACCCTTCCCATGCTGCGCAATACCTCGGTGGCCGTGCTGATGCTGCAGTTCATCGCCGCGTTCCAGGCGTTCGACGAGTTCTACAACCTGTTCAACAGCGGGCTGTCCGGGTCGGCCGCGGCGCCGATCAGAACCCCTCTGGGCTACCTCTACGACACCGCGATGGGCGCCCAGAACTACGGGCTCGGGTCGGCCGGAGCCTTCGTGCTCACCGCCCTCATCGTCGGTGTGACCCTGATCCAGGGCCGGCTCACCGGCTTCGGCAAGGGTGGGGAGTGAGCGGCATGACAACCACTCGACAATTGCCGCAGGTCGTGCGCCGGTCCGTGCGCGGGGTGCTGGCCGGCCTCCTGACGGCAGTGTTCCTGGCGCCCTTCTACCTGATGCTGCGCAACGCGCTGATGGACACGCAGGGTTTGACGGCACCGCAGTGGACCTGGTGGCCGTCGACGATGCACTGGGAGAACTTCGCCTCGCTCTTCAGCGACCCGTCCCTGCACATGGGCCAGGCGCTGGGCAACTCGCTGCTGATCGCCGCGATCACCGCCCCGGTGTCGACGCTCCTCGCCTCGGCCGCCGGGTACGCGCTGGCGCGCATCCCGGTACCCGGACGCGGTGTGGTGCTCGCCCTGGTGGTGGCCACGCTGATGATCCCCGGCTCGGTGACGTTCGTCCCGACCTTCGTCGTCGTGGGCTCCATGGGCGGGGTCAACACGCTGTGGGGAATCATCGCACCCGGGCTGTTCAACCCCTTCGCCGTCCTGCTCTTCCGCAACTTCTATCTGCAGTTCCCCAGCGAGATCGAGGAGGCCGGACGCCTGGACGGGCTCGGCTGGCTCGGCCTCTACCGCCGGATCGCTCTGCCGTCGTCCGGAGCGATGCTCGCGTCGCTCGGCGCACTCGCCTTCATCGACAGCTGGAACGCCTTCCTGTGGCCGCTGGTCATCGGTCAGGACCCGTCCGCGTGGACGGCCCAGATCGCCCTGTCGACGTTCCTCACCTCACAGACCATCAACCTGCCGGGACTGTTCGCCGGGGCCGTCGTGACCATCGCCCCACTGGTGGCCATGTTCCTGGTCGCCCAGCGCTACATCGTCGAAGGCATCGCCACCAGCGGCCTCAAGGGCTGAGCCGCACCTGACTCCGGACCACCCGGTCCGGGCCGCACCACCTGAAGGACCAACCCCAACCCCCACCCCTGGAGGGGACATTCATGAGATCCGCCAGGCCGGCTCCCGCCGTCAGGAAACTCTTCTCCCGAATCCTGCCCGCCACGGCAGCGACGATCACCCTCCTCATCGCCGGGACCTCCGGTTCTGCCGCAGCACCTCCCGGCGCCGCCCCCACCCCCACCCCCACCCCCACCGTCACTCCCATGACCGGGCCGCAGTTGGCAGCCTCCTGGACGGCTCCGCTCAGCACCCGCGGGCGGTACGTCGTCGATGCCGACGGCGACCGCTTCAAACTGAAGGCCGGCAACTGGGCCGGTGCCCAGGGCACCTGGGAGGGCAGCGGTGACGTCAACGACCCCGCGAACCACCAGGCGGACCAGATCTCGCACAACATCCCGCTCGGTCTGGACCGCGCGCCGATATCGCGGATCACGGCCGACTTCCACGCGCTCGGGCTGAACACCATCCGCCTGCCGTTCGCCAACGCGATGATGCGCGACACCACGGTGGTACCGGACTCCGCGGTCGCGGCCAACCCGCAGCTCAAGGGCAAGACCCCGCTCCAGGTGTTCGACGCGGTGGTGGCGGCCCTGACCGCCGACGGATTCGCGGTCATCCTCAACAACCACACCACCACCTACCGCTTCTGCTGCGGTCTGGACGGCAACGAGCGCTGGAACAGCAGTCAGTCCGCCGAGCAGTGGCACGAGGACTGGGTCTCCCTGGTGAACCGCTACAAGGGGAACGAGCGGGTGGTCGGCGCCGACCTGCGCAACGAGATCCGGCGTGACACCCTGCACGACCCGAACTGGGGCCGGGGCGACGAGCGCGACGTCTACGCGGCCTTCGAACTGGCGGGCACCCGCATCCTGAAGGCCAACCCCGACATGCTCGTCATCATGGAGGGCATCAACTGGTACGGCATCCCGCTGGACGGTCTCGACTACGGCAGGCCGATGCTGACGCCGGTCCGTGAGCTCTCCAACACCCTGACCACTTCGGGGAAACTGGTGTACGCCGCGCACTTCTACGGCTACACCGGGCCGAACTACACGGGCGTGGACAGCGGCCCCGGGCACACCAACGACTGGCCGTACGAGGACTTCCCCCTGGAGAAGCTGAAGCAGCTGGTGCACGAGGAGGCCCTGTTCGTCACCGAGTCGGGGCAGCACTTCACCGCCCCCGTCTGGATCAGTGAGTTCGGTGCCGGCGGACGCGGGTCCACCGACACCAAGGAGCAGACCTGGTTCGGCAACTTCACCGACATCCTGGTCGAGAACGACACCGACTTCGCCATCTGGCCGCTGGTCGGCTGGACCGGCGCCAACGGCGCACCGCAGGACACCTGGGCCCTGGTCTCCTACGACGCCGCGGGCAAACGGCAGAGCCTCAGCGACCCCGGTGACTGGCGGACCGCCGACTGGAACAAGCTGGTCAACGCGCAGGGCGTCACCGGCCCGGTCGCCCCGGTCGACCACTGGAACATGCTCAACCTCGACTTCCGGGACCACAACGTCTCCTCCCGGATGCTCTCCCGGGGCGACTGGAGCCCCGGCTACCGCAAGGGCAACTGCCCCGACAGCCAGCGTCTGACCGGTCTCGGGCGCGGCGACAAGCGCGGCCTGTGCACCGACGCGAACCAGCCCGCCAAGGGGGCCGGTGACTGGGTGGCCGTCCATGACGACCGCTACGTCACCCGCGGCGACTGGGCCGAGGGCTACACCAAGCTCCAGTGCCCCGACAACACCTTCGCCGTCGGCTACAGCGTCAGCGGAAGTGCCATGGCCGGGCTGCTCTGCGCTCCTTCCGCCGCGCCGCTGCCGCTGACCGGCCGCAACGTCTGGTTCGACAAGGGCGACAACCGCCCTGCCACCGGCGGGTCGGTCGGCAGCGACTGGGCCCCCGGCCACTACAAGGGGCAGTGCACCGACCAGGAGTACCTCGCCGGTGTCGCCTTCACCTGGAAGTGGAACCACGGCGGCGTTCCCGACGCGCTGCTCTGCCGTCCGCTGAACTGACCCGACCGACCCATCAGTCCCCTCAGCAAGGAGTACCACGGCCATGCCACGACTTGAGGTTGCCGCAGACGGCTTCCGTCTCGACGACCGACCGCTGCGGATCATCTCCGGCGGGCTGCACTACTTCCGGATCCATCCGGAGCAGTGGGCCGACCGGCTCCGCAAGGCACGCCTGATGGGGCTGAACACGATCGAGACCTACGTCCCCTGGAATCTCCACTCGCCCCGTCCGGGCGAGTTCCGGCTGGACGGAGGTCTCGATCTCCGCCGGTTCCTCGATCTGGCCGCCGCCGAGGGCCTGCACGTGCTGCTCCGCCCCGGCCCCTACATCTGCGCCGAATGGGAGGGCGGCGGCCTGCCCTCCTGGCTGCTCGCCGACGAGGACATCGAACTGCGCAGCCGCGACCCGCGCTATCTGAAGGCGGTGGACGACTACCTCGGAGCCCTGTTGCCGCCCCTCCTTCCTCACCTCTCCACGCGGGGCGGCCCGGTCCTCGCCGTACAACTGGAGAACGAGTACGGCGCGTACGGCGACGATTCCGGCTATCTGGAGGATCTGGCGGAGCTGCTGCACCGGCACGGCGTCGACGTACCGCTGTTCACCTGCGACCAGCCCTCCGACCTGGAGCGTGGCGGCCTCGACGGTGTGCTGCGTACCGTCAATCTCGGCAGCCGGGTGGACGCCGGGCTGGCGGAGCTGCGCACGCGGCAGCCGTCCGGGCCGCTGATGTGCAGCGAGTTCTGGATCGGCTGGTTCGACCGCTGGGGCGGAACCCATGTCACCCGCGACACGGCCGACGCCGCGGCGGACCTCGACCGGCTGCTCGCCGCCGGTGCCTCGGTCAACATCTACATGTTCCACGGCGGCACCAACTTCGGCTTCACCAACGGCGCCAACGACAAGGGCACGTACCGCGCCACGGCCACCTCGTACGACTACGACGCGCCCCTGGACGAGGCGGGCGACCCCGCCCCCAAGTACGCCGCCTTCCGCGAGGTCATCGCCCGGTACGCGCCCGTCCCCGAGCAACCGGTACCCGCCCGCGCGCCCAAGCTCTCCCCGGCCGTCGCCGAACTCACCGCATGCGCGAGCCTTCTGGACCAGTGCGAGCGGCTCGGCGGCGCCGTGCGCGCCGACCGCCCCCGGAGCATGGAACAGCTCGGGCAGTCCTTCGGATTCGTCCTGTACGAGACGGAGCTCCCGGCGGCCGGGCCGGCCGTCCTGCGCGTCGCCGAGGTGCGCGACCGTGCCCAGGTCTTCGTCGACGGCCAGCCGGTCGGTGTCCTGGAACGCGAGAACCATGAGCACAGCCTCGCCTTCCACGTCCCCCGGGGCGGCGCGCGGCTGGCCGTGCTGGTGGAGAACCAGGGCCGGGTCAACTACGGGCAGGGCATGCACGACCGCAAGGGACTGCTCGGCGAGGTCTCCGTCAACGCGCGCGCCCCGGAGGGCTGGTACAGCAGACCGCTGCCCCTCGACGATCCGGGCCGGCTGTCCTTCACCGCGTTCGATCCCGCCTCACCCCCCGTCGGCCCCGCGTTCCACCGCGGACACCTGGACATCGGGCAGCCGGCCGACGGCTATATCGCCCTGGACGGCTGGACCAAGGGCCACGTCTGGATCAACGGCTTCGCGCTCGGCCGGTACTGGTCCCGCGGACCGCAGACCACTCTCTACGTCCCCGCACCGGTCCTGAATGCCGGACGGAACGAGATCACGGTCCTGGAACTGCACAGCTCCACCACCCGCACGGTGGAACTGCGGGGCACCCCCGCTCTCGGTCCCATCGAGGACTGAGGTCCGTGACACCCGTCGGTACACCTCAGCCGGTGGACCGACCGGCCGCACCGACCCGACGACGGAGGAATCCATGCACAGCAAGCGACGCCTCACCGAACAGCGGCTCGACCGGGTGCTGAACCAGCGCATCAGGCCGGCGGTCCACGCGCGTACCGTCCCGGTCGAGATCGCGATCTGGAACGTGCCGGGCGAACCGGTCCCCGTGTCCGACGGCCTGGCAGCACCGTACGAGCCCGTGGCGCTCGGGCACCGGTGGGGGCCGCCCTGGTCCACCAGCTGGTTCAGGATCAGCGGCAGGGTGCCGGAGAAGTGGGCCGGACTGCGGGTCGAGGCGGTCATCGACCTCGGCTTCAACGTCACCGGCGCGGGGTTCTCCGCCGAGGGCCTGGTGTACCGGGCGGACGGCAGCGTGGTGAAGGCCCTCAACCCCCGCAACGCCTGGATTCCGGTCGCCGACCCGGCGGTCGGCGGCGAGGAATTCACCTACTACGTCGAGGCCGCCGCCAATCCCAACCTGGTCGACGACCACATCCCGTCCCGCACCGGGGACCGGCCCTCCTGGCTGACGGGTGCCGACTCCGCGAGCGCACCCCAGTACCAGCTGCTCCGGCTGGAGCTGGCGGTCTTCGACGCACAGGTGTCGGAACTCGTCCACGACCTGGAGGTCCTCGGGGGGCTCATGCGTGAACTGCCCGAGGCCGACCCGCGCCGCTGGCGGCTCCTGCACACCATCGAGCGGGCCCTGGACGCGGTCGACCTGCAGGACGTCGCCGGCAGCGCCCACGCCGCCCGCGAGGTGCTGCGCCCGGCGTTCGCCGCCCCCGCGGCCTCCGGCGCCCACCGGATGTCCGCCGTCGGGCACGCCCACATCGACACCGCCTGGCTGTGGCCGCTGCGCGAGACCGTCCGCAAGGTCGCCAGGACGCTCTCCAACGTCACCCAACTGATGGACGACCACCCGGGCTTCCTCTTCGCCATGTCCCAGGCCCAGCAACTGGCCTGGCTCAAGGAGCACCGCCCCGAGGTCTACAGCCGGGTACGGGAGAAGGCGGAGAAGGGGCAGTTCCTCCCCGTCGGCAGCCTGTGGGTGGAGCCCGACACCAACATCACCGGCGGCGAGTCCCTCGCCCGGCAGCTGATCCACGGAAAGCGCTTCTACCTCGACGAGTTCGGCGTCGAGACCGAGGAGATGTGGCTGCCCGACACCTTCGGCTACAACGCGGCCATGCCGCAGCTGATGAAACTGGCCGGGGTCCGGTGGTTCCTCACCCAGAAGATCTCCTGGAACACCACCAACAAGTTCCCGCACCACACCTTCTGGTGGGAGGGCATCGACGGCACCAGGATCTTCAGCCACTTCCCGCCGGTCGACACCTACAACGCCGAGATCACCGGCGCCGAACTCGCCCATGCGGTGGGCAACTTCCAGGACAAGGAGGCGGCCAACAGCTCGCTGCTCCCGTTCGGCTACGGTGACGGCGGCGGCGGCCCCACCCGCGAGATGCTGGCACGGGCCGAGCGTCTCGGCGATCTGGAGGGCTCGGCGAGGGTCGTCATCGAGAGCCCCTCGGACTTCTTCGAGCGGGCACACGCCGAATACCCCGACGCGCCGGTGTGGCAGGGAGAGCTGTACCTGGAGTTCCACCGCGGCACTCTGACCAGTCAGCTGAGGACCAAGCAGGGCAACCGGCGCAGTGAACACATGCTGCGAGAGGCCGAGCTGTGGTCGGCGACCGCCGCCGTGCGCACCGGGTTCGCGTACCCCTACGAGGCCCTCGACCGGTTGTGGAAGACGGTCCTGCTGCACCAGTTCCACGACATCCTGCCCGGCTCCTCGATCGCCTGGGTGCACCGGGAGGCGGAGCAGACCTATGCCGCCGTCACCGCCGAGCTGCGCGCGCTCACGGACGCCGCCCAGCGTGCCCTGGCCGGCGAGGGCGACCTGCCCGTGGTCTTCAACGCCGCTCCGTTCGCCCGCGACGGTGTCCCCGCCCTCGGCGCCGCGCTCCGGACCGGCGCGACGGACCGGCGCGTCGCGCCGGTCCCCTGCGGGGACGGTTTCGTGCTGGACAACGGCCTGGTACGAGTCCGGATCGACGCCCGGGGCCTGGTGACCTCGGCGTACGACATCGCGGCCGAACGTGAGGCGCTGGCCCCCGGCGCCCCCGCCAACCTCCTCCAACTGCACCAGGACTTCCCCAACGAGTACGACGCCTGGGACATCGACGTCTTCTACCGCAACACCGTTCACGATCTCCTCGACGCCGATTCGGTCGGGGCGGAGGACGGCGGTGTCCGGATCGTGCGGACCTTCGGCGACTCCCGCGTCGAACAGCTGATCTCCGTTTCCGAAGGCTCCCGGCGTCTGGACATCGACACCGAGATCGACTGGCACGAGCGGGAGAAGCTCCTCAAGGCCGCCTTCCCGCTCGATGTGCGGGCCGACCACTCCAGTGCGGAGATCCCCTTCGGACACGTCCGGCGTCCCACCCACACCAACACCAGTTGGGACGCGGCCAAGTTCGAGATCTGCGCCCACCGCTTCCTGCACCTCGGCGAGCGGGGGTGGGGCGCGGCCGTGGTCAACGACTCGACCTACGGGCACGAGATCACCCGGGACGTCCGTGCCGACGGCGGCACCACCACCACCCTGCGTCTCTCCCTGCTCCGCGCTCCCCGCTTCCCCGACCCGGATGCCGACCAGGGCCACCACCGGCTGCGCTACGGATTCGTCATCGGCGCCGACATCGCCGACGCCGTCCGCGAGGGCTACACGTTCAATCAGCCGGAGCGGTGCCTCCCCGGCTCGGCCGGGGTCCAGCCGCTCGTCACCACGGACAACCGGGCCGTCGTCATCGAGACGGTCAAACTCGCCGACGATCGTTCCGGCGACATCGTCGTACGCCTCTACGAGGCCCACGGTGGACGCGCCCGAACCGTCCTGACCACCGGTTTCCCGCTGGCCTCAGCGACCGGGACCGATCTCCTGGAGCGCGAGCTCGACCCGCGCGAGTGCGCGGACGCCGTACGGGCGGAGGGCCGGGAGGTACGGCTGGCACTCCGCCCGTTCCAGATCCTCACCCTCCGGCTGAGGCCCCTGACGAATGCCTGAGCACCGGTGGCGCCCCGGGTTCCCGGGGCCACCGGCCCTCGAGTGATCAGTTCACCCCACACCCGAGAAGGCAGGACCGCGATGCCCGCACTCCCCGCCGCCGTCCTGTTCGACATGGACGGCACACTGGTCGACACCGAGCGGCTCTGGCTCCAGGCCACCGCCGAACTCGCCGCCGGCCTCGGCCATACCCTCGTCGAGGAGGACCTGCCCGAGGTGCTCGGGCGCGCCGTCGACCACACCGCCGGCCATCTGCACCGCGTGACCCGGACCGGCCTCGCCGCGGCTGCCCTGGCCGAACTCCTCACCGAGGCGTTCAGCGTCAAGGTGGCCGCCGAGGTCGTTCCCCGGCCCGGCGCACTGGCGCTCCTCGCCGAACTGCGCGCAGCCGCCGTGCCCACCGCGCTGGTCTCGGCCTCCCCCCGCCGCGTGGTGGACCTCGTCCTCGGCCACCTCGGCCGTGACTTCTTCCACGTCACCCTCGCCGCCGAGGACACCGAGCGCACCAAGCCCGACCCTGCTCCCTACCTGGCCGCCGCCGCTCGGCTCGGGCTGGACCCTTCGGTCTGCGTGGCGGTCGAGGACACTCCCACCGGGGTCTCCTCCGCGCTCGCCGCCGGCTGCTCGGTGGTGGCCGTTCCCTCGACCGTGCCGATCGCCGAGGCCGACCGGATCACCCTGCTGACCAGCCTCGAACAGGCCGACCTGGCGCTGCTCTCCGCGCTGAGCGTACTGACGGGGCGGACCGGCCCCCGCCCGTAGCGCGCACCGCGCTTCGCGCGCCTGTGGGTGCGCACCGGGTTCCTCGGGCGGCGGGGCAGCTCCGCTTCCCCGCTCAGAGGGGGACGATGCTGACCAGTTCGGGTGCGCGGACGATGACCTTGCGGATCCCGGCCCCGTCAGTCCGGGCTCAGCGCCGTGACCCCGTGCGGGACCAGCCGCTCCGGAGCTCCGTCCAGAACCGGCAGTCGGCCGGTCCCCCAGCCGACGCGTGGCGTCGGGCCCCCGCGGCTACGCGTCGTCCCGCGGCTCCGCCTGCCGTCTGGCCCGCCTGCCGACGACAGTCGCGGCGGCCACCGCGCTGGCCGCGAAGGCCAGGGCGACCACCCACGGCTGATTGAGGGCATGCCGCGTCGCATGGTCCACGGAGTAGCGGCCGGGGCCGGTCAGCCCGATGGCCGCGGCCGTGAAGCCGAGGAACGCCGGGTACTCGTAGCCGCCGCCCTGCGCGAAGAAGCCCGCCGGGGCGTGGACGGACACGGCCCCCGCCATCGCCCCGGCCGCCGCCGCGCCGGCCGCCGGAGTCGCGAGGCCGAGGGCCAGCAGGACACCACCGCCGGTCTCTCCCAGCCCGGCGGCGACGGCACTGTGCTTGGGCGGCTGGAAGCCCATGGCCTCCATCGCGGCGGTGGTGCCCTCGATCCCGCCGCCGCCGAACCATCCGGCGAGCTTCTGGGTGCCGTGCGCGGCGAGGACCGCGCCGGTGCCGACGCGCAGGACGAGCAGGCCGAGATCACGCCGGTTGACGCAGACCATGAGGGACTCCCGGGGGTGGGGCAGTCGGGCGGACACTACGGATTCCACTGTGGTCGGCCCGGGGCGCGGGGGCACGGTCGGGTTAGACCGGACGGGAACGGACGGCCGCCCGGCAGGGCTCCGCGGGTGCGACGCAGATCATTGTGCAACTTGTTGCACAATGCTGTTCGGGTGGATTACAACGGGACAGCCCGTTAGACGACACCTGTGCGAGGAGACGCCGGATGAGTCCGTACCCCACGCTGCTGAGCCCGCTCGATCTGGGGTTCACCACCCTCCCCAACCGGGTCCTCATGGGATCGATGCACATCGGCCTGGAGGAGGCCGAACGCGGCTTCGAGCGCATGGCCGCCTTCTACGCCGAGCGCGCCCGCGGCGGGGTCGGCCTGATCGTCACCGGGGGCATCGCGCCCAGCGAACGTGGATGTTCCTTCCCCGGCGGCGCCCGGATGACCACCGAGGCGGAGGCCGCGCAGCACGCGGAGATCACCGCGGCCGTGCACGCGGCGGGGGGCCGGATCGCCATGCAGATCCTGCACTTCGGCCGCTACGCGCACCACCCGGACCTGGTGGCACCCAGCGCGCTCAAGGCCCCGATCAGCGGCTTCACCCCGCACGCCCTGACCGGCGACGAGGTCGAGGAGACCATCGAGGAGTTCGTCCGGGCCGCGGAACTGGCACGTCGCGCGGGCTACGACGGGGTCGAGATCATGGGCTCCGAGGGCTATCTGATCAATGAGTTCATCGTCTCCGCGACCAATCACCGCACCGACCGCTGGGGCGGTTCGTACGAGAACCGCATCCGGTTCCCCGTGGAGATCGTGCGCCGGGTCCGTGAGCGGGTCGGCAGCGACTTCATCCTGATCTACCGGCTCTCCATGCTCGATCTGGTGCCCGGCGGCTCCACGCTGGAGGAGGTCGTGCGACTGGCGCGCGAGATCGAGGCGGCGGGTGCCACGATCATCAACACCGGCATCGGCTGGCACGAGGCACGCATCCCCACCATCGCCACCTCCGTGCCGCGCGGCGCCTTCACCTGGGTGACGGAGAAGGTGCGCGGCGCGGTCTCCGTTCCCCTGGTGACCAGTAACCGCATCAACACCCCGGAGGTGGCCGAGGAGATCCTCGCCTCCGGCCGCGCGGACATGGTGTCGATGGCCAGGCCGTTCCTGGCCGACCCGGACTTCGTGGCCAAGGCGGCCACGGGCCGCGCGGACGCGATCAACACCTGCATCGGCTGCAACCAGGCCTGTCTGGACCACATCTTCAGCCTGCGGATCACCTCGTGCCTGGTCAATCCGCGGGCCTGCCACGAGACGGAACTGGTGCTCTCGCCGACCCGGACCCGTAAGCGGATCGCCGTCGTCGGAGCCGGTCCCGCCGGTCTGGCCTGCGCGGTCTCGGCGTCCGAGCGCGGGCACGCGGTGACCCTGTTCGACCTCGCGGACACGATCGGCGGTCAGCTCGATGTGGCCCGCCGGGTGCCCGGCAAGGAGGAGTTCGACGAGACGCTGCGCTACTTCCGTACCCGGCTCGCCGAGCAGGGCGTCGATCTCCGGCTCGGCACACGCGCCACGTCCGGGACGCTGGAGGGCTTCGACGAGATCGTCCTCGCCACCGGAGTCGAACCCCGCACCCCCGCGATACCCGGGGCCGGGCACCCCAGCGTGGTCAGCTATCTGGACGTGCTGCGCGACGGAGCACCGGTCGGTGAGCGGGTCGCCATCGTCGGGGCGGGCGGCATCGGCTTCGACGTCGCCGAGTTCCTGACGGACGGCGGTGATGCGGCGAGCCTCGATCCCGAGGTGTTCTTCCGGCAGTGGGGCGTGGACACCGGCTACGCGGACCGCGGCGGGCTGCGCGCTCCCGAGCGCCCCAAGGTCCCCCGCACGGTCCATCTGATCCAGCGCAAGGCCGCCAAGGTCGGAGCGGGGCTCGGGAAGACCACGGGGTGGATCCACCGGACCGAGCTGCGCCACCGGGGCGTCGAGATGATCGCGGGCGCGAGCTACGACCGTATCGACGACGAGGGTCTGCACCTCACGGTGGACGGCGAGCGGCGTCTGCTGCCCGTCGACACGGTGGTGCTGTGCGCGGGCCAGGAACCGCGCCGCGAGCTGTACGAGGAGCTGCTCGCCGCCGGCCGTCCGGTGCATCTGATCGGTGGCGCCGACGTGGCGGCGGAACTCGATGCCAAGCGCGCGATCCGCCAGGGCACGGAGCTCGCGGCGACGTTGTGAGGTCCCCTTCCGCCCGTCCCTAGGATGCACTCCATGTCACTGCCGCACGCGATCCTCACCGCCCTGCTGGAAAAGCCGTCGTCGGGGCTGGAGCTGACCCGCAGGTTCGACCGGTCCATCGGATACTTCTGGTCGTCCACGCATCAGCAGATCTATCGCGAGCTGGGGAAGCTGGAGCGGGCCGGGCGGATCAGGGCCCTGCCCGCCGCGCATCCGGCGCGTGGGCGGAAGAAGGAGTACGAGGTGCTCCCGGCCGGCCGGGAGGAGCTGGCCGCCTGGGTGGCGCAGCCGGAGGATCCTCGTCCGGTCCGTGACCCGCTGCTGCTGAGGATGCGGGCGGCCGCGGTGGTCGGGGCGCCGGGCCTGGGGGCCGAGCTGCGGCGCCATCTGGAGCTTCATCAGCGTCAGCTGGCGGAGTACCTGGAGATCGAGGAGCGCGACTTCACGCCCGCGCCGACGGCGGACGAGGACCGGCTGCGGTATCTGGTGCTGCGCGGCGGCATCGATCTGGAGAGCTTCTGGATCGGCTGGCTGACCCGGGCTCTCGGCGAGCCGGGCGACCCGCTCGCCGTCAGGGGCCGCCCGTCCTGACGGCGAGCGGGTCGAGCCCCGGCAGGCCGGGAGCGCCCGGATCGGGAGCGTGCGGCGCACGACCGCGGGCCGCGCGGGCGAGGACCGGGCGGCGCCGCTTCCGCGGGCTGCCGATGACGATCCGCGACGGCGCCGGTCCGGCGTCCGCGGGTGTCCTGTCCCCGCCGGTGGCCCCGTCCCCGCCGGCGGTCCTGGGCGCGGGCCGTTCCTGGGCCCGGCTGAGCAGGATCACCCCGCGCACCGCGGCCGCGGCGCCCGCCAGTGCCAGCATCACGCTGACCGCTCCGCCCTGGAGGCGTTCACCGAGCAGGGCCAGGCCGATCGCCGCCGCGGCGACCGGGTTGGCCAGCGTGACCACGGCGAGCGGGGCACCGAGACCGCCGCGGTAGGCGGTCTGGGACAGCAGCAGGCCGCCCATCGCGAAGGCGGAGACGAGCAGCGCCACGGTCAGCAGCCGCCAGCTGAACAGCGGCCCCGCGGTGTGGTCGGTGACGGCGACGGTCAGTGTCTGGGTGAGGGCCGAGGCGACGCCGGAGGTGATGCCGGAGGCCGCCGCGTGCCGCAGTCCCGGGCGGGTGCCGGGCCGGCTGAGACCGGCGACGACCGCCATGGTCGCCGCGCCGACACCGAGCGCTTCGGGGAGGCTGAGCGTCTCGTGCGGGGCGGCGCCGCCCCCCGCGGTCATCAGCAGCGCGCCGAGGCCGATCAGGGTGAGGAGGGTGCCGCGCCATTCGGTACGGCTCACCCGGCGCCCGGCGGCGCGCGCGCCGAGCGGGACGGCCGCGACGAGGGTGAGCGCCCCCAGTGGCTGGACGAGGGTGAGCGGGCCGTACTTCAGCGCGGCGACATGGAGCAGCGCGCCCGCGGCGTTCAGGCCGACCGCCGACCACCAGGCTCCGCGGCCCAGCATGCGCAGGACTCCGGCGGAGGGTTCGGTGCGTCCGGCGAGCCGGGCCTGGGCCACGGCCGCGGCCGCGTAGGCGGCGGCCGATACGAGGGACAGGACGACCGCGACGAGTGTGGCGTTCACCGCCGGGCTCCGGACCGGGCGAGCGTCCGCGCCCCGGCGGCGCCGGCGACGGGCGCGGTACGGGACTCGGCGGCCGCCGGTACGCGGGCGGTGGCGAACGCGCTCCCGGCAGCGGCGGGCGCCCCGGGCGAGGGCCACGGCAGGGGTGTCCGGACCGGCGCGGTGCGCGGGATCCGCAGCGCGGCGAAGGCCACGGCGAGCAGCGCCGAGACGGCGATCGCGTCGAGCCAGTAGTGGTTGGCGGTGCCCACGATCACGAGCAGCGTGACCAGCGGGTGCAGCAGCCACAGCCAGCGCCACCGGGAGCGGGTGGCGACGATCAGCCCGACGGCGACCATCACCGCCCAGCCGAAGTGCAGCGAGGGCATCGCGGCGAACTGGTTCGCCATCGAGTCGGTGGACGGCGTGTTCCCGTACACCGTCGGGCCGTACACCTGGCCGGTGTCGACGAGCGCCGCCGCGTCCAGCATCCGGGGCGGGGCGAGCGGGAACAGCAGGTGCAGCGCGAGGGCGGCACCGGTGAGCACGGCGAGGACCCGGCGCGACCAGACGTAGTGACGGGGCCGGCGCCAGTAGAGCCAGACCAGGAACAGCACCGTGGCCGGGAAGTGCACGGTGGCGTAGTAGGTGTTCGCCGCGTGGATCAGCGTCTCGCTGTGCAGCAGGACACCCTGCACGGCGCCTTCGTCCGGGAGGCGGACGGCGCGTTCGAAGTCCCATACGTGCGCGGCGTTGCGGAAGGCTTCCTCGACATGCCCGTTGGCGGCCTGCCGGCCGAGTTTGTAGACGAGGAAGAGTCCCGCGACCAGGAGGAACTCACGTACGAGGGGCGGTCGGGCAGAACTGTCCGGCTCCCGGTCTGCAGGCTCGCTGCGGGCGTGTATCACCCGTTGCCCCTTTGCTGACGAAGCGCTGTTACGGCGGCATGGTCCAGTCCATGCCGTATCGATACGCCAGTGTACCGATACGCGAACGTATCGGTACACGCGCGTATCGGTACACTGGCGTATCGAGGGACCTCACCGCAGAGCCGCAGGAGGGAAGCACATGCCGTCGCACGATTCCGTACCGGAGTCAGCACCCGTGTCGCGCCGATCGAAGATCACACCGGAGCGGGCACAGGAGCTCTACACGGCCGTGCTGGACCTGTTGCGCGAGAGCGGCTACGAATCCCTCACCATGGAGGGGGTGGCCTCGCGGACCCGCTGCGGGAAGTCGACGCTCTACCGGCAGTGGGGCTCCAAGCCCGAGCTGGTCGTCGCCGCGCTGCACGGCACCCGGCGCATGCTGCTCTCGCACATCGACACCGGCACCCTGGCCGGGGACCTGCACCAGGCGGCCCGGTCCATCGGCGAGGGTTCCGGCCGCGACACCCCGCTGATGCACGCGCTCAGCCACGCGGCGCTCCAGAGCCCCGAGCTGCTGTGCGCGTTGCGTGAGGCGCTGATCCTGCCGGAGATCGCGGCGATCGACGCGATGGTGCGACGCGGCGTGGAGCGGGGCGAGATCGCGGCGGACAACCCCGCGAGGGCGTATGTCGCCGCGCAGCTGCTCGGCGTGATGCGCGCCCGTCCGCTGCTGGAGGGGCGGTACGCGGACGAGGCGTATCTCACACGGTTCGTGGCGACAGCGATTCTTCCCGGACTCGGGCTGGAGGCACCCCCGCCGGAGTCCTGAACGAGACGTGGACCGTCCGCCCCGGCGGAGACGACGGTCCACCCGCGCCGCACCGTGGGGACGGGGGCGGCGCACCACCCCGGCCGGCCGGTGAATCCTTCGGGAGTCACCGGCCGGCCGTGTTCCTCCGCGCTCCCGCCCCGGCCGCCACCGCCACTGTCCGGGTCTTCCCCCGCAGCCCCTAGGTCACCAAACAAATGCTTGGTAGCTTGTCGTCGACGGCGACGGAGGGCAGGACCATGGACATCGGCGATCCGATCGACTTCTCCGGACGGGCGGTGATCGTCACCGGTGGCACGAAGGGCATCGGCGCACAGATCGCCACGGCCTTCCTCGCGGCGGGCGCGGAGGTCATGGTGTGCGGGCGCGGCGAACCGGCGCGCCCACCCTCGGCGGACGGGCGCCACGCCCTCTTCCGGGCCGTCGACGTCCGGGACCCGGCGGCGGCGGCCTCGCTGGTCGCGGCGGCCGCGGATCGGTTCGGGCGGCTCGATGTGCTCGTCAACAACGCGGGCGGCTCCCCCGACGCCGACGCGGCGACCGTCTCCCCGCGCTTCGTCGAGAAGGTCGTCGCACTCAATCTGCTGGCCCCCTTCTACCTGTCGCAGGCCGCGAACCTGGTCATGCGGGAGCAGCCGGAGGGCGGCAGCGTGATCAATATCGGCAGCGTCTCCGCGCACCAGCCGCAGCCCGGGACCGCCGCCTACACGGCGGCGAAGGCGGGGCTGCTGGCACTGACGCGGGCACTGGCCCTGGAGTGGGCGCCGAGGGTCCGCGTCAACCACATCACCGTGGGCCCCGTCCGCGCGCCGAGCGCCGGGAGCGCCGAAGGAGGCGGCTCGGCGAGGGAGGGCGTCATCCCGATGCGGCGGGAGGCGGTGCCGGACGATGTGGCCCGCGCCTGCCTCTTCCTGGCCGGCCGGCTGGCTCCGTACGTGAACGGCGCCGATCTGGCGGTGCACGGCGGCGGCGAGGTACCGGCCCGCTACCTGGCCGGAAATCCCTTCTCGTCCTCTTGACGATATTCAGCATCACCCCTTATCGTCGCACTGACGAAATAAGGGGGCCCTCATGGCCGACATCACCAGGCGCTACGGCTGGCGCCATCTGCGTTCCGCGCCCACGGCCCACATCCGCCACCACAAGCGCGGCAAGCTCGCCCACGACGGCCCCGGAGTCAGCTTCTGGTACCGCTCACTGACGGCCGCGCTCTCCGAGGTGCCGGTCAACGACCGCGAGCTGGCCATGGCGTTCCACGCCCGTACGGCCGACTTCCAGGACGTCACCGTGCAGGCCACCGTGACGTACCGGATCAGCGACCCGGCCCAGGCGGCGGCCCGGCTCGACTTCTCCGTGGACCCGGACACCGGCGACTGGCGCGGCGCGCCGCTGGAGCAGATCGCCACCCTGCTCACCGAGACCGCGCAGCAGCACACGCTGGACGTCCTGGCCCGCACACCGCTCGCCGCCGCGCTCATGGACGGGGTCGCCTCCGTACGCGAACGGGTCGCCACGGGTCTCGCCACCGAACCGCGGCTGCCCGCCACCGGCATCGACGTGGTGGCCGTCCGCGTCGTGGCGATCCGTCCCGAGGCCGAGGTCGAGCGGGCCCTGCGCACCCCGGCCCGTGAGCAGATCCAGCAGGAGGCCGACCGGGCGACGTACGAACGCCGGGCCGTCGCGGTCGAGCGGGAGCGCACCATCGCCGAGAACGAACTGGCCAGCAAGATCGAACTGGCCCGCCGGGAAGAGCAGTTGGTGGAACAGATCGGCACCAACGCCCGGCGCCAGGCCGAGGAGAAGGCGGCGGCCGACGCGGTGCGCACCGAGGCCGAGGCGGCCCGCACCGTGCGGCTGGCCCGTGCGGAGGCGGCGGCGGCCCGGGACACCGGTGCGGCGCGCGCCGAGGCGCAGGCGGCCTGGCTGCGGGTGCACGCGGAGGTGGATCCCTCGACGCTGCACGCCCTGGCGGCGACACGGCTGGCCGAGAACCTGCCCCGCGTCGACAGCCTGACGCTCTCCCCCGACGTCCTCACCGGGCTGCTCGCCAAGCTCGGCCGGCCGGCCCCGGAACCGCGGGCATGAGCCTCGCCCCGCGTGCGGTGCTCGTGCACCGCACCACCGAGTACGAGGAACTCCTCGCCCGGCACGGGACGCACGGACAGGCCGCGTTCTTCCTGTCCAGCCGGGGCCGGTCGATCGACGAGGTGGCCCGGCGGCATGAGCGTACGCAGCGGGCCCTGGCCGATGTGGCAGCCGCCGTTCCGCTCCAGTGGCGGGGTTCACGGGTGGAGCGGGCGGATCTGGACCGCTTCCTCTTCGCCCCCGAGGACGTGGTGATCGTGGTCGGCCAGGACGGGCTGGTGGCCAACACCGCGAAGTACCTCGCGGGCCAGCCGGTGGTGGGGATCGACAGCGACCCCGGGCGGAACCCCGGCGTCCTTGTCCGCCACCGCCCCGGTGACGCCGCCGCCCTGCTCCGGGCGGCCGTCACGCCCCGGGGCCGGGCGGAGGAGCTCACCATGGTGGAGGCCGTCGCCGACGACACCCAGCGGCTGCTCGCCCTGAACGAGATCTACCTCGGACCGCCCGGCCACCAGACCGCGCGCTACCGTCTGGGCCCCGACGACGGGGCGAGCGCCGCCGAGGCCCAGGCCTCCTCGGGCGTCCTGGTCGGCACCGGCACGGGAGCCACCGGCTGGCTCCGCTCGCTCTGGCTGGAGCGGGGCAGCACGCCGGCACTGCCCGCCCCGTCCGATCCGCGGCTGCTGTGGTTCGTGCGCGAGGCCTGGCCCTCGCCCGTGACCGGCACCTCCCTGGTCGCGGGCGAACTGAGCGCCGGGCAGGGGCTCCGGCTCACCGTCGAGTCGGACCGGATCGTGGTCTTCGGCGACGGCATGGAGTCCGACGCCCTGGAGCTGACCTGGGGACAGACCGTACGGCTCGGCATCGCCACCACCTCGCTGCGGCTCGTCGTCTGAGACCGGCCGCCGGCCACTCCCCTACACACGTTAATCATTTGTCTGTAGGTCATAGGCGTGAATAGCGTTTCCCTCATGAGAGCCGTCAGTGAGCGGGAGATCCGCGCGTCCTTCGTCAACTGCTCCAAGGGCGAGGCCCAGCGCCTGCCCCTTCCGCGCGATCTGGACGAGCGCCGCTGGGACGATCTGGACTTCCTGGGCTGGCGCGACCTCTCCGCACCGGACCGCAGCTACATCGTCACCGAACTGCGGGGCGCCCTCATCGGCATCACCCTGCGCTTCCCCTCGCACCAGCGCGGCTTCCTCCACCGCAGCATGTGTTCGGTCTGCCTGACCACCCACCCGGGCAACGGCGTCTCCCTGATGACCGCCCGCAAGCGCGGCCAGGCGGGCCGGGACGGGAATTCGGTCGGGATCTATCTCTGCACCGACCTGGACTGCTCGCTGTATGTACGGGGCAAGAAGGTGCCCGCCCCCGGGTCACGCTTCGACGAGTCCCTGACCATGGAAGAGCAGGTGGAGCGCACCCGGAACAAGCTGTTCGCCTTCCTGGACACGCTCTCGGGCTGACCGCCCCGGTGCCCCATCCGGCCGCCTGCGGATGCGCCTAAAAGAGGCCAGATGTATGAATAAATCACCATACGCGTGATTGGAGTAGGCACCCATGGATGACTACCCGCTTCTGAACCTCTTCCTGACGATGCTGTTCCTGTTCCTCTGGGTGATGTGGTTCTTCCTGCTGTTCAAGGTGGTGACGGACCTCTTCAGGGACCATTCGCTGAACGGCTGGGCGAAGGCGGGCTGGCTGATCCTCGTGATCCTGCTGCCCTACATCGGTGTCTTCGTCTACCTCATCGTCCGGGGACGCAGCATGGGCGAACGCGACGCCAAGCAGATCAAGGAGTCGGAGGCGGCGTTCCGCCAGTACGTGAGACAGGCGGCGGGCACGGAGGGCGGGGCCGACGGCAGCAGCCATGTGAACGACCTCGCCAGACTCGCCGAGCTGAAGGACAAGGGCCACATCAGCCAGGAGGAGTACGAGAAGGCCAAGGCCAAGATTCTCGTCTGATAGGCGACACCCCCCGCGAATCGGCGGGCACCCCCCGCGCATGCGCGGCACCTCCCGCGCACACGCCCCCGGAGGCCGTACCGGAGACCCCCGGTACGGCCTCGGGGCGTTGTCAGGAGATCCCGCAGAGGTGTTCACCGATCCGCACGAACGCCCGGACCAGCGGGACGGGCGGCACGGCGGAGGAAATGACCTGGGAGCCGTAGTGGACGGCGACGAGGTCGAGGCCCGGTGAGACGAAGAGCCGCTGGCCATGGATGCCGCTGGCCATGTAGGAACCGTAGGGATCGTTCAGAACCCACCACAGGTCGTGGTAGGAGAGCGTGGCCGGTGAGTCGGGGGGCGCGGCGGGGAAGCGGACCCTGCGGGGGTAGCCGTCGGGAACACCGCCGGCGATGGTCGTGGCCACCTCCTCCGGTACGACCTGCCGGTCACCCACAGCCCCGCCGCAGCGCAGCATCTCGCCGACGCGGGCGACATCGCGCGCGGTGGCGCTGAAGCCTCCACAGGCCGCTTCGACACCGTCGCCGTCAAGGATGTAGTAGGCGTCCTCCTCGGCACCGATCCGGGACCAGATGAGCTCGCTGAGCAGGTCCGAGGTGGTCAGGCCCGTTATCCGGCGCAGGACTTCGGCCAGCGCCTCGACATTGCCGTTCTCGTAGCGGAAACCGGTTCCCGGTGCTCCGGTGGCACGGGCGGTCATGAGGTGTTCGCGGATGCTGGTGGGGCCGGTGTAACCGGAGGGGCGGAGTTGCGGGGCGATGACGGCGTGGTAGCGCTGAGCCTCGATGGCCTTGTCGAAGGGCCTGCCCGCATAGCTCACCTGGGTGCCCATGTGCAGCAGGTCCTCGACCAGGGCTTCACCGAAGGCCGTTCCGGCGAATTCGGGGACATAGGAGGATGCCCTGGCCCCGCGGTCCAGGAGCCCCCGGTGCGCCAGGATCGCCGCGAGGACACCGACATAGGACTTGGCCGCCGAGGCGTTGAAGTGCGGGGTCTGCGGCTGCGCGCCATGGAGGTAGGCCTCGTGGACGACCGAGCCCCGGTGCATCACGAGGAACGCGTCCGTCCGCGCGGCGGCGAACAGCTCCGCCGGCGTGACCGTGACGCCCCCGCCCACGGCGATGCCGAGATCGTCGAGGCCGGCCTCCCCGCCCGGCAGCTCCCGGGGACGGTGCGGCCCGCGCCACACACGGCGGCTCGGTGAGAGCTCGCGGCCGGCGGATGTGAAGCGGCGGATCCAGGACGGGTCCGTGTAACCACGGGTCCATGTCAGATCACTCAGCGGGGCCGTCTCGGACATCTATCGCTCCGTTCCCTACAACAAGCACCGTACGGGTTACCCGTTAACGTACAGGCAGTTCAGTTTCAGGGACAGCGAAATCTCGATTGCGATCCACCAGGACCGTTGACCCGCGCCACCACGAGCATTACGTTGCCAAATCAAACGAGCGTTACCAGACAGCCTGTACAAGACCGTACGACTGTTTCGAGTTCGCCGGCCCACCCATCGGCGCACGCTCGCGGGCGCAGGTCCGTCCGCACCGCCTCAGCACTTTCCCTCATGAGCCGCCGGAGTGCCCCCGTGATCGAACCTCCCCCGTCCGCACCGCCGTTCACCGCCGCCGAAGCGCAGCCGCGTCCACAGTTCGACGGTCGGCGCGCCTGGCTGATCGCCGCGATGATCGTCACGTTCATGCTGATCAACTACGCGGACAAGGCCGTACTGGGGCTCGCAGCCGTGCCGATCATGGACGAGCTCGGCATCAGCAACAGCACCTACGGAGTGATCTCCAGTTCTTTCGCGCTGCTCTTCAGCCTCTCGGGACTGCTGGCCGGCTTCGCCTCCGCACGGATCTCCAGCCGGGTCATGCTGTTCACCATGGCCGCCGTGTGGGCGGTGGCCCAACTGCCGGTGCTGATCGTGGCGTCCGTACCGGCACTGGTCGCGGGACGGATACTGCTCGGGGCGGCCGAGGGGCCGGCGGCCTCGATGTCGATGCACGCGCTGTACAAATGGTTCCCCGAGGACCGGCGAGGCCTGCCCTCGGCGCTGCAGATCAGTGGCGCCGCGCTGGGCATGCTGGTCGCCGCGCCGGTCGTGACATGGCTCATCACCGCGTTCGGATGGCGATCCGCGTTCGCGGCCCTCGCGGTGACGAGCACGGTGTGGAGCCTGGCGTGGTGGAGGGTGGGGCACGACGGGCCGTACGGCCGGCCGCGCGGGCCCGCCACCGGCGCGCACACGCCCACCGGAGCGCGGACATCCGCCGATGCCTCGTCCGCCCCCGCCGATACCTCATCCGCCTCCGTACCGCACGGGCGACTGCCCTACCGGCGGCTGCTGCTGAACGGCACGGTGCTCGGGAGCATCGCCGCGGCGTTCGGCGCCTCCTGGGCGTTGTCACTGAGCCACGCCTGGCTGCCCGTCTACCTGCGTACACAGCTCGACATGACACCGGGCGGCGCGGCCACGCTCATCAGCGGGATCTCCGCCTTCAGCCTCGCCCTGCTGCTCTCGGTGCCCCCGCTGCTGGACGTGCTCCGCCGTCGCGGATTCTCCCAGCGGTGGTCGAACGGCGCTCCGCAGGGGGTCGCGGTCGCCGCCGCGGGCCTGGCCATGGCCGCCTTCCCGTTCATCGACGCGCGAGGGGCCCATCTCGTGCTGCTGGCCATGGCGTTCGGCGGCCATGCCATCGCCTTCCCGCTGCACTACATGACGACCTCCGCCGTGGTGCCTCCGCTCCAGCGGGGAGCGGTGTTCGGCATCGTCGCCGCGATCGGCACCCTGCCCGGACTCATCGCCCCCTATCTGACCGGACACTTCCTGGACTCCGCCGCTTCGCAGAGCGCCGGTTACACCCACGCGTTCCTGGTGTCCGCCGCGGTCATGCTGGTGTGCGGGCTGGTCGCCCTGGCAGCCATCCGGCCGGAACGGGACGCACAGCGCGTGGGCACGGCCGCGGGCGAGAGCCGCACGCCCCGGCCAGCCGCCTCCGCGTGAGCGGCCGGACGGCACACCGCACCCGAGCCGCGCCGCCGGGCCGAGGGCCGGACCCCGGCGCTCCGCCCCTGTCGCCGTCCGCCCGGATCCTCCCGTCCGCTCAGGGCTGCGGCTCGAAGCCGCTCGCCCAGTACCGGCCCTGCAGCGCAAGGTCGAGCAGCATGCGTACGACCTCCTCGGCGGGCAGTGACGGGGTGTCCTGCTCGACCCACCAGCGGAGAACCGCGATCTGCTCCCCGACCCATACCCGTGCGAGCAGTTCGGGGTCGATGCGCGGCCGCACCGCGTTGCGGTCCGCGCGGGCGGCGAACTCCTCCGCGGTCGCCCGCGCACAGGCATCCACGAACATCTGCAGAGGCTTGCCGTCGCCCTCGCCGCGCAGGACGATCCGGTAGAGGTCGCGCTCCTCGCGTCCGTGGCGCAGCATTTCGAGGACCGGCTTGCCGGTGAAACCGATCGCGCTGTCGGCGAGCGCGGGCTCCAGCCGTTCGGCGAGTCCGGCCAGGAGATCGGCCGTCACCCGCGCGAACAGGTCCTCCTTGTCCCGGAAATGGGCGTAGAAGGTGGCGCGGGCCACGTCCGCCCGCTCGGTGATGTCCTCCACGGTCAGCGCGGTGAAACCGCGCTCCAGGACCAGCTCCACCAGGGCCGCCCCCAGGGCGCGGCGTGACCGTCTGGTCCGTCTGTCCTCGGCCATGAGCCCCTCCTCGATCGTCGCGCTGTGTGCGTGCCCAGTGTAGAAGCTCTTGACACCTAAGCAGTTACTGAACAAGCTGTCTGTAATTGATCTGGATGTAATGATTCCACGCGGGCCGCCGCTCCGCAGCCGCTTCCTCCGCCCCGCAGGCCCGGCCCCTCCCCCTCCCCTCCTGGAGCAGGTCTTCATGAACCTCGGTACCTATCTGTCACGCAGCGCCCGCTACTGGCCCCAGGCTCCGGCCCTCGTATGCGGGGACCGCTCCTGGACCTTCGGCGAGCTCGACCGTGCGACCAGCCGCCTGGCCTCCGCCCTGTCCGCCCGGAACCTGCGGCCCGGTGACGCCGTGGCCTCGCTCGCCTGGAACCGAGGCGAACTGGTCGAGGTCGAATTCGCCCTCTGCAAAGCCGGGTTGACGCGCGCCCCCATCAACGCGCGGCTCGGGCGCAAGGAGATCGAGCACATCCTGCGCTACGCCCCGGTCCGGGCACTGATCTTCGACGCCGCCCACCGCGAGGACGCCCTGGCCGCGATCGCGGCGGCCGGCACCGGCTGCCTGCCCGTACCGCTGGACGATCCGGGCGAGCCCGGCTCCCACGAGGTCGCCTACGGAACGCTGCTCGCGGAGGGCAGTGACGCACCGTTTCTGGTTGAGGTGGATGAAACCGAACCGTGTGTCCTGAACTTCACCTCCGGCTCGACCGGGGCGCTGAAGGCCGCGGTACAGACCGTCGGCAACCGTCTCGCCAACATGCGCAAACTGCTGATGTCCGACGAGTCCCGGCCCCGCCCGGACACCCGCTATCTCGCCTGCGGCCCCATCACCCACGCCACCGGAATGGGCCTGCTCGCCGGGGTGTTCGGCGGGTCGACGACGTACGTACTGCCCTCCTGGAGCCCGCGGAGCTTCCTGGAGACGGTCGAGCGGGAGCGCATCACCGCCACCTTCCTCGTACCGGCCATGGTGAACGCAGTGCTCGCGCACCCCCAAGCCGCGGAATTCGACGTGTCCTCGCTGACGAGCGTGCGCATCGGCGGGGCACCCGTCTCACCTCGGCGTCTGCGCGACGCCGTGGAGTTCTTCGGCCCCGTGGTCGCCCAGGGGTACGGACTGGGCGAGACCACCAGTGTGGTCGCCGGCCTGAGCAGCGATGAGATCGCCCATGCGGTGAAGCGGGATCCCGAACTGCTCCAGTCGTGCGGACGCGCCTCCTACGACACCGAGATACGCGTCGTCGACGAGGCGGGCCGGGAGCTGGGCCCGCGCGAGGTGGGCGAGGTCATCGTGCGCGGGCCCGACTGCGTGCGGGAGTACTGGCGGGCGCCCGAACTCTCCGCGGAGACCTTCCGCGACGGGTGGGTGCACACCGGTGATCTCGCGTGGATGAGGGAGGACGGCTACCTCTTCCTCGTCGACCGCAGGAAGGACATGATCATCTCGGGCGGCTTCAACATCTACAGCACCGAGGTCGAGGCCGCCCTGTACGAGCACCCCGCGGTCCAGGAGGTCTGCGTCGTCGGCGTTCCCGACGAAAAGTGGGGCGAGGCGGTGAAGGCGGTCGTGGTCCCGCACACCGGTGCCACTGTCACCGCCGACGATCTGATCGCTTTCTGCGCCGAGCGCCTGGACCGGTTCAAGAAGCCCCGCTCCGTGGACTTCGTGACCGGACTCCCCCACAACCGCAACGGCAAGCTCGACCGCAGGGCGGTGCGCGAGCCGCACTGGGCCGACGTCTCCCGTCGCGTCAACTGACCTCATCGGCGCGCCCGTTCCTGATCATCCCGGCCTGTTCCCGCCTGCCCCTCTTCCCGCCCTGGAGCATCCATGACCTTCTCGCTACGCCCCGCCCACGACGATCCGCGCACGGCCGGACTCGTCAGCCGGCTGCGCGACTACCTCGACGGCGAGCTCGCCGACTACGAACGCGAGCGCAGCATCACCCCGGACAGCCGTCTCACCCGTGCCGATCTGGAACCGGTCTGGCGGCGCAGCCGTGAACTCGGCTTCTACGGGATCCATCTGCCGGTGGAGTCCGGCGGGCAGAACCTCACGTACACCCAGCTCGCGGCCTTGAAGGAAGAGGCCGGGGCCAGCGGGCGGGTACTGTCGCACTCCGTCCTGGGCGACATGGGCGGCCCCCTGCGCGCGGGCGACATCCTCAAGCACGCCACCGAGTACCAGCTGGACACCTATCTGCGGCCGCTGATCCGCGGTGAGCGTGCCTGCTGCTTCTCCCTGACCGAGGCCGACGCGGGCTCCGACGTCCGTTCCCTGCGCACCGTCGCCGTTCCCGACGGTGCGGGGTACCGGCTGACCGGGCACAAGGTCTTCTCCTCCGCCGGCCCGTTCGCCGACTTCGCGATCGTGGTCGCCCGCATGGCCGGCTCCGGTGAACAGGAGGGCGAGAAGCCGCTGTTCTCCGCGTTCCTCGTGGACCTCGACAGTCCCGGCTGCCGCGTCGAGGACGGGGCCACACCGATGTCCGGCGAACACATCGAGAGCGACATCGTCCTGGACGACTGCTACGTCCCCGCGGCCAACCTGCTCGGCGAGGAGGGCAAGGGCATGCGCGTCGCCCTCGGCCGGGTGACCACGAACCGTCTGCTGCACTGCCCCACCGTGCTCGGCGCCACCCGCCGCGCCATCGCTCTCACACTGGAGCGGGCCCGGACCCGCAAGGTCGCCGGAGGACAGCCGCTGCTCATGATGCAGGCCATCCAGCACAAGGTCGCCGACATGGCCACCGAGTTCTACGCCGCGCGCTCCATGACGTACGCCGCGCTCGCCGCGCTCGACGAGGGCCGCGAGGCGCAGGCCGAAGCGTTCATGTGCAAGCTGTTCGTCGCCGAGTCCGCCTTCCGCATCCTCGACGAGGCCGTGCAGATCCACGGCAAGGAAGGGCTCACGCGAGGAACCGAGATCGAGTTCCTCTTCCGCAAGATCCGTATGTTCCGCATCCTCACCGGGACGTCCGAGATCCAGCGCAACGGCATCGCCAAACTCCTCGCCTTCCATCACTGACCCGCCGCGTCGCACCCCGTCCACCGGACACGGGACACGGGCGCGGGGCACGGTGTCGCCGTACGGGGCGGGCAGCACCGGCTCAGCGACGGCCACCGCCTCCGCCCGTGCTGGGACCGCCGGTCGTGGAGCTGACGCAGCCGGTGCAGGGTCCGGTGCCCTGCCGCAGATACCGGTGCTGGTTCGCGAGGTCGACCACCGGCGTCAGCGACGTGTCCTCGGCGGGGATGCCGATGCCGAACCGTCCGTAGAAGACGAGCAGGCCGGCGTCGGCGCGTTCGACTGCCGCCCGGGTGCGGTCGTAGGCCACCGCTGTCAGGCGGCGGACGTCGATGCGGACGAGCCGGCCGCCGTCCGGCGGGAGCCGGCCGATTCCTTCGCCGTACTGGTGGAAGACCTTCTTCACCGGGCCGTCCTCCACCAGCCCCCCGAGGTACTCCTTGAGGAGCTGTACGGCCTGGTTGTCGCCCAGGTCGAGGGCGTCGAAGGAGCGGGTGACCGCGAGGGAGGCCAGCTCGGCGAACCGGTCGGTCTGCTCCTCCCGCTCCGCGGTGCGCTGTTGGCTCTCGTCGAGCTGATCGAGCCGGCCGTCGAGGTCGTCGGCCTCCGGGCTCTGGACGGGCGATGGTTCCGGGTCGCCGACAGCGAGCGCGTCGGCCTGGAAACGGCCGACCTGCCGGGCTATGTCCAGCGCCGTCCGGTTCACGGGCTCTCCGGGTGGCGAGGGAGCGGCCCGGTGCACGGCGAGAATCACCGCCCTCAGACGGGCGGCGTCCCGGGGATGTGCCACGACCTGCCGGTGGATCTCCTTGTACGCGGCCGCGGTGCCCTCGGCGTACTGCCGGCGCTGGACCTCAAGCGCGTATCTCTCGGCCACCGGTCGCTTCCACGCGCCCTCGGACACCGGAACCAGAGCGACGAGGAACAGCAGCGCGACCATGATGCCGATGTTGATCCCTGAGAGGGACCGCCGCGCGAAGTTGGCGGTGATACCCAGCGGCAGCCGGGACTCGCTGAAGCGCGCCGGGCGCAGCCGCTGTCCGACCCGCGCCACACGCTCCGGCCAGCGCAGTACGGCGTAACTGCCGGCGGCCAGCACCGTGTAGGCCGCCAGCCAGTACAGCCAGTCCACCTCGGTGAGTTCCTGGACCCTCTCCACCGCGCCGCGCACCACGGTGACTTGGGGCGGGGTGAACGTCAGTACGTTGGCCAGCCACACCATGAGCACGGTCAGTACCAGGCCGAGCTCCACGGACAGGACGATGTCGGCCACCGCCTGCACCAACGGCCGCGCCGACTCCTTCAGCTTTCGCCAGCCGCGCCAGGAGAGCCAGATGGCGAGCGGGAAGAAGAGTCCGGCGGCCGGTGTCAGGGTCAGTACGTCGCCGGAGACGAGCTGCTCGACGGCGAGGACGACCAGGAACACGCCGGGGAGATCCGGAAGGTGGCGCACGACCAGGCGTTCGGACCCACCGCACCGCTTCACCAGGAGCAGCAACGTCCAGCCGCCGAAGAAGAGCAGCGCCACCAGGGGGACCAGGCGGGAGGGGAAGGCGCGGAACAGGAAGAGGAGCAGTGCCCCCGGCAGGACGACCGCGAAGAGGGCGAGGGCGGCGGCGGCGACGTACCGGCGGTGCCGGATCCAGCGGATCAGGGGTTCGAGGAGCAGCATGCCCACGACGTTCGGCACGATCATGACGGCTGCCGCGAGGCCCAGGCCGAAGACCGCCCCGAAGAATCCGCCGAGGACCACGCTGACGGCGGCGAGGAGTGCGGACCCGAGTCCGTCGATCTCCTGCCGGGTGCCGAGGCGCCAGGCCGCCCACGCGCCCACCCCGAGAGTGACGTACAGGCCCAGGAGTTCCGGCACGTCGTCCGGGGACTCCTGGTCATCGCGGGCGGCCGACGCGGGTTCGTCCGGAGTCGGTGTGGTCGGAGTCGGTCCAGCCGGAGTCGGTGCGGCCGGAGTCGGTGCCGCCCGCGGCCTGCTTGCGCGCAGCTGACGGGCGATGTCGAGGAAGATGTCCGGATTGGGTATCCGGTACCCGGGCCATACGAAGTGGGTCGGGAAGTCGCTGCCGCGCGAGGAGACCAGGAGGCCGCCCTCGGCCGTGAGGGAGAGCGAGTCGACGTCCTTCCAGGCAGTGGAGTCGTCCCGGCCGTGCCTGCGCCGCACGGTCAGCCCGTCCTGACTCAACACCAGTTCCCCGAAGGAGACTTCACCGCCGCTCAGAACCGTTTCGGCGGTCGGGGCCAGCTGTGCGTCCCGGACACCCTGCCGGATCGCCGGCCCCCACTCCTCCTCCTGGGGGAGCTGGGCGCCCCTGATCGCCGTACGGGTGCGCAGACCCCGGATCTTCTCCCCGCCGAGTACGGGACCACGGCCCGCCGCCCCGAGCGTGACGACCGTCCCCTCGGGGTTGGACAGCTTGTAGCGATGCGAACCGTTGGTGAAGACAGTGGTCGACTGCCAGGGATAGACCGCCTCCTCGGCGTCGGCCGCAATCGCGACGAGGCCCTTCTCGTAGAGGCGGAACTCCACTCCGGTGTGCCGCCGGTACCACGCCGCCCGGACGGCGAACGGCCCCAGCAGCGCCAGCCCGCCGAGCGCTTCGGCCAGACTGGCCGCGACGGACCCCTCCCAGTCGAGGAACGCACCGAGGAGGATCGTCAGGAGGTAGGTCAGGGCCGCGAAGGGGGCCAGCTTCAGCAGGAGCAGCGCGTACGCGGAGGGCTTTCTGCGCTGCGGGCGGTAGGTACGGCGATGACGCCCCAGCTCCGGGCGCTCCGTTCCGCCCTCCGCGCTGCCCGTGTCGCGGTCCTCCGCGCCGCCCTCCGCGCTGCCCTCTGCACCCATGAGTTCACTCATCCCAGGAAGTCTCCCGCACAACACCTCTTGTGTGTCGGCCAGTTGATGTCGCGCGGCACGGTAGCACTCCCGTGGGGCACAGGCCCCGACGGGACGAACCGCCGGAACCCGGACGCCCCGGGCCGACGGCATCACCCGTACGGTTGCCCGCCACCGGGCCGTCCGGCTGTTACCGTCCTCGCCCCACCGGACGGCACTGGCACGCCCACTGCCGCGGCAGCACGGAGATGGAGTGGTGCACCCATGCGGGTCCTCTTGATCGGAGCGGGAGGCGTGGGCACGGCGATCACCAGGATCGCGGCCCGCCGGCAGTTCTTCGCACACATGACGGTCGCCGACTACGACCCCGGGCGGGCGGAGGCCGCGGTCGAGGCACTCGGGGAACAGGGGCATCGGTTCACCGCCGCGCGGTTGGACGCCGCGGACCCGGCGGCCGTGCGCGCCGCCCTGGAAGAACACCGCTGCGACGTACTGCTCAACGCCACCGACCCCCGCTTCGTCATGCCCCTGTTCGAGGCGGCACTGGCCCACGGTGCGCACTACCTCGACATGGCCATGTCCCTGTCCCAGCCGCACCCGTCCCGTCCGTACGAGGAGTGCGGAGTCAAGCTCGGGGACGCCCAGTTCGAACGGGCCGCCGAGTGGGAGGCGGCCGGCCGCCTCGCCCTGGTGGGGATGGGGGTCGAGCCCGGCCTCTCGGACGTGTTCGCCCGGTACGCCTCCGACGAACTCTTCGACGAGATCGAGGAGATCGGCATCCGTGACGGCGCCGATCTGGTCGTGGAGGGCTACGGGTTCGCCCCGTCCTTCAGCATCTGGACGACCATCGAGGAATGCCTGAACCCACCGGTCGTGTACGAGGAGGGACGGGGCTGGTTCACCACTGCCCCCTTCAGCGAGCCGGAGGTGTTCGACTTCCCCGAAGGCATCGGGCCGGTGGAGTGCGTCAATGTCGAGCACGAGGAAGTGCTCCTGGTGCCGCGATGGCTGAAGGCCCGGCGGGTCACGTTCAAGTACGGTCTCGGCGACGAGTTCATCGGGGTACTCCGGACCCTCCACAAGCTGGGCCTCGACCGGACGGATCCCGTCCGGGTGAAGAGCGGATCGGGCCTGGTCGCGGTGTCCCCCCGCGATGTCGTCGCCGGCTGCCTGCCCGACCCGGCCGGTCTCGGCGAGCGGATGAGCGGGAGGACGTGCGCGGGCACCTGGGTGAAGGGCGTCAAGGACGGCAGGCCCAGAGAGGTCTACCTGTACCACGTGGTGGACAACCAGTGGTCCATGCGGGAGTACGGCTCCCAGGCCGTGGTCTGGCAGACCGCGATCAATCCCGTCGCCGCTCTCGAACTCATGGCCTGCGGCACCTGGAGCGGCAGCGGAGTGCTGGGCCCCGAGGCCATGCCGCCCCGGCCGTTCCTCGATCTGCTGACGGAGTACGGCGCACCGTGGGGCATGCGTGAGCAGTGACCGTGCCCGATGGCATCCGAGTGCTTCCGGCTGACAGGCACACTCAGAAGCATCCAAATGTTGTGGAGTCGGTATATTTCGCTCGTTCTTTCAGGCCTGTGACCGAAGCGAGGGAGCATGGCAGAGGCGGACAACCTTGCCCGTCCGACACCATCGGCGAGCTTGAAGCCGAACGCGATCGGATTCGTCGACGCGCTGGTCATCGGACTGAACGCGACGTCGCCGGCCTACTCCGTGGCGGCCGTCATCGGCCCGATCGTGGCGCTGGTCGGTATCTATGCCCCGGGGGTGCTCTTCGCCTCGTTCGTGCCGATGCTGCTGATCGCCTCCGCCTTCTACTACCTGAACAGGGTCGATCAGGACTGCGGCACGACATTCTCGTGGGTCACCCGTGCGATGGGCCCGTGGACCGGGTGGCTCGGCGGCTGGGCCATCACGATGACCGGGGTTCTGGTGATCGGGTCTCTGGCGGACGTCGCCGTCAGTTTCGGCCTGCTGGCCATCGGGCTCGACAGCTGGGCGGAGAACGCGTTCGTGCGCCAGCTCCTCGCCGTGCTCCTGATCCTGGTCATGACGGGCGTCTGCGTCATCGGCACGGAGCTGTCGGCGAAAGTGCAGAACGTTCTCATCCTGGCGCAGGTCGCCTTTCTGCTGGTCTTCGTGATCGTGGCTCTCTACCGCGTCTACGCCGGGACGACATCGTTCGATTCCGTCAAACCCTCGGCCGAGTGGCTCAACCCCTTCGGTGCAGGCGGCTCGGCCCTCACGGGCGGACTGCTGCTGGGCGTCTTCGTCTACTGGGGCTGGGAGTCCGCGGTCAATCTCACCGAAGAGGTCAAGGACTCCGCCAGCGCTCCCGGCAGGGCCGGAGTGTGGTCGACCGTCATTCTGCTGGTGACCTACCTGTCCGTCGGCTTCGCGGTCGTCGCCTTCGCCGGAACGACCTATCTGGCCGACAACGCCGAGGAGGAGGAGTTCATCTTCGCCCTTCTCGCCGGTGAGGTGATGGGCGGCTGGGACTGGATCGTGCTGCTCGCGGTCGCGACCTCCGCACTGGCCTCGACCCAGACCACCATCATCCCCGCGTCGCGCACGGCGCTGTCGATGGCCCGCCGCCACGCGCTGCCCACGTACTTCGCTCGCATCCACCCGCGGTTCCGGACCCCCGACGTGAGCACATGGTGGGTCGCCGGCATCGCCATCGCCTGGTACATCGTCGTGAACCAGATCAGCCAGAACGCCCTCTTCGACTCGCTGACGGCACTGTCCCTGCTCATCGCCTTCTACTACGCGCTCACAGGTGTGGCCTGCGTCGTCTACTACCGTCACCATCTGACCGGGAGCGTCCGCAACTTCGTCCTCATCGGACTCGGCCCGCTGGTCGGCGCCGGACTGCTGACCTGGCTGCTCGTGCGGTCGGTGATGGACATGTCCGACCCGGCGAACTCCTACAGCGGAACCTCGTGGTTCGGCCTCGGCCCTCCGCTCGTCATCGGCATCTGTATCAGCGTCGTCGGGGTGGTGCTCATGACCGTGCGGCGGCTCCGGTCGGCCGCCTTCTGGACCGAGCGCCGGAGTGTCGTCGACCCCGATCTCGTACACGGCAAGGAGTCCTGAGATGTCGGTGGTCCTCGGATACGACGAGTCCCCCGGAGCCGAGCGCGCCCTGCGTATCGCGGTCGAGGTGGCCGCCGCATTCGGTGAGCGGCTCGTCCTGGTCTACGGGGCGGCGCCCCCCGGCCCCTCCGGCGAGGAATACAGGTCCCACTACGAGGCCATCCGCCAGGCCGGGCGCAAAGGACTTGAGCGCGCCGTCACGGCGGCCGAGGCGGCGGGCCTGCAGGCCACCGTCGAGGTCATCGACAAGAAGCCGGCGCAGGCACTGATCGACGCCGCCGCACGCCACGGAGCGAGGGTCATCGTCGTGGGCAGCTGGGGCGAGAGCCCGATGCGCGGGGCGCTGCTCGGCTCCACCCCGCACAAACTGCTGCATCTGTCGACGGTTCCGGTGCTCTGCGTGCCGACCAGCGACAGTTGATCGCGCGAGCCCACCCGTACCCCGATTCCGGGCGGGGACGCATTTCCGTGGCCGGGGTGCTCGGGGCAGCCCCTGGTTCGCCCGTCACCGGCCCCCGCAGGCCGAGCGGTGCGAGGCGGACCGGGCTCAGCTGCCGGGCGGCAGCAGGTTCCTGGTCAGAGTGAAGGCGGAACTCGCGGTTGCGAGGAGGGTGTTGACGCGGCCGAGGACACGGTTGGCCCGGTCGGCGTCCTGCGCGCCGACCGCGTCCGTCAGGTCTTCGGCATACTCCCGTGCCCTGACCGCCTCCTCGGGCCGGGCACCTTCCGAGTCGGCCCTGAGGGCAGTGGCCAGCTGGTGGTACGAGATGCCGGACAGGTCGGCGCTGCTGTCACGCCCGCTGCTCTGGGCCACCCCGTGAGGGCTGTTGACGTTGACCGCCGCGAAGCCGCCCGCCGAGGCCGTTATGTGCATCGATTCGTCACTGATCCCTGTCCACATGAAGTGCTTCCGGTACTCGCGCCAGCCCTTGCGTGTGAGGGCGTAGGAACCGAACTTCCATCCCTCGATGCGTACGAGTTTGTGTTTGACGGGTTCCGCGAGGACGAGCAGGGCGTCGGCACGGTTCCAGTGCCGCTCATCGAAGTAGGGCGCCAGCCGGACTCGGGTACCGAGGCTCGGGGATCTTCGGCAGATCTCCTGGAACGCCTGTTTCTGGTAGACGTCCAGCCGGTCCGTGCTGATGGAAAGGTCGGGGAGCCGCCAGGCGTGGAGCACGGTTCGGGTCTTCAGGAAAAGTCCGTAGGCGGCCACGGCGCACAAAGCCAGGACAACGATCTCCACGCGGGCTCCTGATTCTCCTGACTATTCAAGTCCCCTGACTTTACGTTGAGTTGGTCTTCGTGGGAATGGCGGAAACGCCTCGATCGGCCCGCCGGGAAAGTCACGGCGCGGCCTCCCTGTCCAAGGCCCGGCAGGTGTCCGGCCGCGAGCGGCCGGCGTTCACCGGAGGGCCGGCGCGGGAGCGGGCAGGTAGGGGGTGATGTTGCGCCAGGCGCGCTTGACGTATTCCTCCTTCTCACCGACCGGGGCGACATAGTGCAGCGCGCCTTCCGCGGCGTCGTGGCCCTTGAGTCGGGCGATGATCCAGGCGGCGAGGTAGTGCGAGGCCAGGCAGCCGCCGGCGGTGGCGATGCCGCCCCTGGCGTAGAAGGGCTGGTTGAGCACCTCGACGCCGGCGGCGACGACCCAGGGCTTGGTGATCAGGTCGGTGCAGGCGGGGATGCCGTTGAGCAGGCCGAGCCCGGCCAGGACGAGCGCGCCGGAGCACTGTGCCGCGATGAGCTGGCGCGAGGGGTCCAGGCTGCCCAGGATGTTCATGATCGCCGGGTCTTCCACGACCTCGCGGGTGGCGATGCCACTGCCGACGATGACGGCGTCGGCGGCGCACGCCTCCTCCAGAGTGGACATCCGCTCGATGACCACCCCGTTCATCGACGTCACCCGGGGGCCGGGGGTGGCGATGGTGACGCGCCAGTCGTCGGTCCTGACGCGGTTGAGCACACCGAGCGCGATCAGGGAGTCGAGCTCGTTGTAGCCCTCGAAGGTGAGGATGGCGATGTGCACGGCGGTTGTCCTTCCGGGAGGGTGGGTGGTCGTGACGGTAGGGAGCCGCGCACAGGACAGTCAAAGAATTGTCATGCGTACAATCCGGTGCATGTCAGCCTCGCGGTACAAAACACTGGTCGACGCGTTCGCCGCCGACATCCGCGGCGGGCGGCTCACCGCGGGCGTACGGCTGCCGACGCACCGCGGGCTCGCCGCCCGTGAGGGCATCGCCGTGGTGACCGCGACCCGGGTGTACGCGGAGCTGGAAGCGATGGGTCTGGTGAGCCGGGAACAGGGCCGCGGCACCTTCGTGCGTGACATCGCGGTCCCCGCCGGCCACGGCATCGACCAGCAGGCCGTCGCCACCGACGCGGTCGACCTCACCTTCAACCATCCGTCGCTGCCCGGACAGGCCGACCTCCTCCGGCAGGCCCTGCGCGAGGTGGCCACCTCCGGGGATCTCGACTCGCTGCTGCGCTACCAGCCCCATCGAGGACGCCCCCAGGACAGGGCCTCGGTCGCACGGCACCTGAGGCGCCGGGGACTCACCACCGGCGCGGACCGGATCCTCATCACCAACGGTGCGCAGCACGGCCTGGCCATCACCGTCATGGCCGCGCTCGACGCCGGCGACGTCGTGGCGGTCGACGCGCTCACCTACCCGGGTTTCAAGGTGCTCGCGCACTCCCTCCGTCTCGGCCTGGAGCCCATACCCGTAACCGCCGACGGACCGGATCTCGATGCCCTGGAGAAGCTGTGCGCGACCCGTCCTGTGCGCGCGATCTACACCATGCCCACCCTGCACAACCCCCTGGGCCGGGTCATGCCGGCGGCCGATCGCACGCGCCTGGTCAGGATCGCCCGACGGCACGGCCCGCTCATCATCGAGGACGCCTCCTACGCCTACCTGGTGGAGGATCCGCCACCACCCCTGGCCGCGTCAGCGCCGGACATCACCTTCTACGTTTCGGGACTGTCCAAGAACGTCGCCACCGGCCTGCGGGTCGGCTTCGTCGTCGCCCCGCCGTCCGCGGTGCCGTCCCTCGAACGTGCGATTCGGGCGACCACCTGGAACACCCCGGCCCTCACCACCGCGATCGCCTGCCGCTGGCTCGACGACGGCACGGTGGACCACTTGGAGGCGCAGAAGCGGGACGACGCCAAGGCACGCCAGGCACTCGCCGGACAAGAGCTGGCCGGCCTGTCCCTCATCAGCCACCCCTCGTCCTACTTCGCCTGGCTGCCCCTTCCCGACGGCTCACGCGCCGATCGCCTGACCGCCGCCCTCGCCCGTCAGCACATCTCGGTATCCACGGCCGAGCCGTTCACCACCTCGGTCCACACACCGCAGGCGATCCGCCTCGCTCTGGGCTCGACCGATCTGGACAGCCTCCGGTCGACGCTGCGCACCGTGCGACGAGCCGCCGTCCAGGACGCCTGCGCCTGAACACCGAGGTCGCCCCTTGCCGCGCGAACTGCGGGAGGAGCGGGGGCCGCACGGGACCCGGTCGCCGCCCACCACGCTTCGGGATGGCACGAGCGCCGTCTCCGCGCACCGTTGCGCTCTCCGCGCACCGCGCTCACTGCCGAGCCCCGTCATCGACGCCCCGCTGACGCCGGTCAAGGACGCTGGACCCCCATCGGTGCCCAGAAACGACCGAGGGCCGGTTTCGGATTTCTCCGAAACCGGCCCTGATCTGCGACTGTCTCCAGTCGGGACGACAGGATTTGAACCTGCGACCCCTTGACCCCCAGTCAAGTGCGCTACCAAGCTGCGCCACGTCCCGATGCGTTACCTCCCGGTTGCCCCGGGTGGCCGCGCAAGAGGAACTTTACCTCACTCCGAGGACCGGATCGACGCCCGTGCCTGCTGAGCGCGGGCGGCGAGCCCTTCCGCTCCACAGGTCATGGCCTGTTTCTGCGCCCGTGCCAGCTCCCGGTGCGAGCGGATCGCGATTCCGTAGTCCACCCGGGCCAGGGCGTGCTCGTACGCGGACGAGGACTTCTCCAGGTGGCGGACGGACTCGGCGAGCAGACGGGTGGACTCCTCCGGCGGGGCGAAGAGGGCAACCGTGCGCAGGGCTTCGCCGATCGCGGTGTCCGTACCGAACCGTTCGGCGTGCACCCTGGCGCGGGAGGCGATCTGGGCTCCGCGTGCCGGGTCGTCGTCGACCAGGGCGCGGGCGAGGTCGCCGGCCCAGGGTGCCCAGACACCGTTGAACCGTCCGCGTGGCTCCAGGGCCGCGCCCGCCGCCTCCAGTTCGGTGACGGCTTCCTTCGTACGGCCCTCGACCAGCAGCAGCCGGCCGCGGACGCACGGAGCGTCGGGCAGCACCATGGCACTGGGATAGGGAGCGCCGAAGTCGTAACGGTCGGCGACCATGCGGGCCTCCGCCGTGCGTCCGCGGGCGAGCAGGGTGTCGATGAGCAAACAGGTGGCGTCCCAGTGGACGGGCAGCCCGCTGCCGACCCGGTCGGCGAGGCGCAGTCCCTCGCGCAGGAATCCCTCGGCCTCGGCGAGGCGGCCGCGACGGCGGTGGACCAGTCCGAGCAGGGTGTGGGCGAAGGCGAGGTGCGCCCCGCTCCATCCGGAGATCTCGAAGGCGCGCACCGCTTCGCCGAACAGGCTCTCGGCCCGGTCCAGCTGGTCGGTGAACGCGTAGGCGATGCCGACCATCGTGGGAAGCTCGAAGCCCCATTCGGAGTCGGTCCAGCCGAGACCTCGCGCGGGGCTGCCGTCGACCAGCGCGCGTTCGCAGAGGTCGACGACGACCTGGGAGTTCTCGCCCCGCAGCATGGCGTCGAAGGCCCGGAGGGTGAGCAGCGCCCGTTCGGCGTTGTCGCGGCCCTCCAGATGATCGGCGTTGCGGGCGAGCCGCCGGGAGCGGCTCGGGCCGTCGGACTCGGTGGCCTGCATGCCTTCCCAGAGGAAGTGCGCGGCTTGCAGCCGCATCAGTCCGGGGCCCGGAGCCGTACGGGCCGCTTCGGCGGCCAGCGCGAGCGCCGCGTCTCTCAACTGGTTGTTGTGGGCGAGGGCCGCGGCCAGCCGGAACGTGGCGTCCACCCGCAGTCCGTCGTCCAGTCCCGGCAGATCGAGGGCCGACCGCAGGTGGCGCACCGTGGTGGGCGGTGAGCTGAGCAGCGTCGCGCAGCCCAGCTCGTACAGCAGGGCAGCCCGCGCGTGCGGGCGGGGCGGCTCCTCCAGTGCGCGCTCCAGGCAGCGCCGGGCCGCTTCGGGAGCGCCGACGGCGAGGTGCTGGCCCGCGGCTTCGCGGAGCTGGGCGACCAGTTCCTGGTCGTCGTCCGGGTGGACTTCGAGCAGGTGCCGGGAGGCCGCGGCGGCGCCGAGCCCGGCGCGGTTGATGGCCCAGGCGGCCCGCCCGTGCATCGCGGTGCGGGTGGCCGGCGGGATGGAGCGGTAGACGGCGGTGGCGATCAGCGGGTGCACGAACTCCAGCGGGTCGAAACCGCTGACGATGCGGGCGTCGCGCAGCCGCGCCGTGCAGTCGGCGGCCTCCGCCGAACTCATCCCGGCCAGGGTGGCGGCGAGTTCCTGGGAGATGTCGGTGCCCAGGACCGCGGCGGCCCACGCGAACCGGTTGGCGTTCGTGCCCAGCCGTTCGAGCCGGGCGACGAGTCCGCTGCCGCGGGCGGACGCGCCCAGTTCCCGCAGTGTGCCCGCCGACTCCTCGACCGGCGGCAGCTCACGGTCCTGGACCTTGGCGACCAGCTCGACGGCCTCGTAGGGGTTTCCGCCGGTCACGGCCCATACCTCGCGGCAGAACGGGTCGTCCGCGTGCTCGCCGAGGGCGGCGCGGACCAGTTCGGCGGTGGCGTCCGGGGTGAGGGCGCGCAGGGCGACCCGGACCAGCGGGGCGTTGCCGGCCGGGTTGCGCTCGGCGTCCCGGTCGGCGGCGTAGCTCGCGTCGCGCTCGGCCATTTCCTGCGGCCGGTGGGCCTGGACGACCAGGAGCGGGAGTTCAGCGAGGCGTGCGGTGAACGAGGCCAGCCAGGCGAGCGATTCGCCGTCGGCCCAGTGGGCGTCGTCCACGATGAGCAGCAGCGGCCGGTGGCTGAGGCGTGAGGCCAGCCGGGAGACGAAGAAGTCGAGGCCGTCGCGGACACCCTGCGGGTCGGGCTGAGGACCGCTCGGTTCGGCGAGGCCGAGTGCGGGTGCCGTGATCTCGTACCAGTCGCCGAACAGCGCCCGGGTCTCATCGGCGGCGAACCGGTCGAACGCGGGCTGGAGCAGCTGCCGCACGACGTGGAACGGCACCGAGGTCACCGTCTCACCGCCGCGGGCCGACCAGACGGTGCAGCGGTCGGCCGCCATCGACTGGACCTCGGCGAGCAGCGCGGTCTTGCCGATGCCCGCCTCACCGCTGAAGACCACCAGTCCGCCGGCCGCCTGGGCGCCGCACAGGGCATCCACGGCCGCTGCGGCAGCGGCGAGTTCCGGTTCACGCTCGTACAACGGCCGGGACGGCTTCATGCCCACCCTTCCCCAAAGTGGTACTGACGACTGTCGAGCCTAGTCGTGCGCGGGGGCCCACGGACAGTGTTCAAGCCATTCCTCGCAGGTACGGGGCACAATCGGGTAGTGGACGAAACTCGCAGGGACCGTGACGCCGAGGGCAGGGCGCGCAACGCGCGCCCCCGGGACGGGCTGGGGCGGCCCCTCCCCTACGGGGCACCGGGGGTGGAGCGGCAGCCGGAAGGAGTGGTCCGCACCCCGGAGCAGACCGTGCGGGAGGCGCAGCGGCTGCTGGACGCGGGGATGCCCTTCCATGCGCACGAGGTGTTCGAGGACGCCTGGAAGTCGGGGCCCGAGAATGAGCGTGAACTGTGGCGCGGGCTGGCCCAGTTGGCCGTCGGGCTGACTCACGCGGCCCGGGGCAACACGGCGGGCGGGGCGCGGCTGCTGCGCCGGGGCGCGGGAGCGATCAGCGCCTTCCGCGACACCGATCCGCACGGTATCGGCGTCGGCTCCCTGGTCGGCTGGGCGACGGAGCTGGCCGGGCGGGTGGAGGCGGGCGCGGCGACGGCCGCGGAGGGTTCGGGGAACGTGGACGCGGCGGTGGAGGCGCCTCGGCTGCGGAAGTAGGAACACCAAGGGCAGCGCGAAAGTGTGCGATCAGGTGTGCGATAGATTTCCCTCTTCCCGATGCGTTTTCCCTGATCCCCCTGTGTTTTTCCTGTACCCCACGTGTTTCCCCCTGCTGCCCGTGTGTTCTCCCTGTTCCCACCGCCTGCTCTGGAGACGGACTTCCGATGACCGACATCATCAACGGCCTCGGCCGCGCCACCGCCTACGGGGCCCTCGGCGTCGTACTGCTCGTGCTCGGCATATTCCTGGTCGATCTTCTGACGCCGGGCAGGCTGGGCCGGCAGATCTGGGAGGAGCGCAACCGCAACGCGGCCGTGCTGCTCAGTTCGGCGCTGCTGGGCATCGGGGGCATCGTGTTCACCTCGATCTGGACGACGTACGAGGACTTCGGCAAGGGGCTGGTCTCGACCGCGGCCTTCGGGGTGCTCGGCCTGGTGCTGATGGCCGTGGCGTTCCTGGTGGTCGACCTGGTCACTCCGGGGAAGCTCGGGGCCACGCTGGTCGAGCGGGAGCCGCACCCGGCGGTCTGGGTGACGGGGTCCTGCAACCTCGCCGTCTCCGCCGTCGTCTCGGCGTCCATCGCCTGAAGCTTCTCCCCCGACCGCGCCCCGGACGCTTCCCGAACACTTCCGCTGCCGCTGCCCGGGGAGCCCGCTCCGATGCTCCCCCTCGCACGTGATCTTCCCGGTCCGCGGACCCTCGTGCCGCGCAGCCATTACGATCCGGCTCCATGAGCACTTCTGACCAGGACCAGGGACAGGACCAAGGCGTGGACGCCCCGATAGCCGCAGCCGCCGTCGGCGAGCAGAGACTGACGCCACGTCAGGCACGACGGTTGCGGATCGTCCTTTCCTCGGTGGGTATGGCGGCGATGGCCGTGGTTCTCGCGTTGCGGATCGCCAGCCGCTCGTCCGTACTGGTCGTCGGCGTGTACGGGCTCGCGCTGATCCTGTGCGGCGTCGTGATCGAGCTGAGCAGGAACGGGCGGACCCGGCTGGGAAGTTGGCTGCTGGGCCTGGGCCTGGTGGCGGCCGTCGGCGCGGACTGGCTGCTGATCCCCTGAGGTCGGGGCGCTCACACGGCGGTGATCCGCACGGTACCGCCGTGCGGATCGGCCCGCTCCAGCCAGCCCGCGCCCAGGTGGAAGGGCCGGCCCGGGACGGCGGGCAGCAGCAGCCGCTGCCGGTCGAGTTCGCGCCCGTCCTGGCTGACGACGAGGACGGGGTGGTCCAGCCGTCGCGCCGTACGCAGCACGAACCGGCCGCGGAGGGGGCGCGCCCCGGCCGGACCGGTCCGGTTCGGTGCGATCCACAGCAGCGGGGCCCCGACCGCCAGCGGCACCGAACGCCGGGCCGCGGGCACCACCCCGGAGAGATGGCGCAGCACGGGAGCGGCTGCGGCACGGCCCTCGGACGACGCGACCCCCGCCCGCTCGACGCCGTGCAGCAGATTGCCCACGGCGAAGACCCCCGGCCGTGAGGTGCGGTACTCGGGGTCGTACGCGGGCCCCCGGGTGCCGGGGTCGAGGGTGAGGCCGCCGCGCCGGGCGAGTTCGTGGTCGGGAACGAAGTCACCGGTGAAAACCACGGTGTCGCAGGGGACGGTCAGAGTGCGGCCGTCCTCGTGGCGCAGCGTCACTCCGGTCAGCCGTGCCCGTCCGCCGAGTCCGATGACGGTGGCGCGGGTGAGGAGCGGACATCGGCCCTGGAGGCGCAGGAGCGCGGCGACCGGGGACGGCGGCTGGTCGGTGACCATGGCGACGACCTCGACCCCGGCCGTACGCAGGGTGTCGGCCGCCGCGTGGCCGACGGGTTCGTTGCCGATGACCACCGCGCGGCTGCCGACCGGCTGCCGGTACAGATGGACGGCCTGCTGGAGTTCGCCGGTGGTGTACACGCCGGGTGGCCTGCCACCGGGGATCAGCCGGGCGCTGCGCGGACGTTCGCGGGCGCCGGTGGCCAGGACGACCGCGCGTGCGGTGATCCGCTCCAGCCCGGCCGGTCCGGTGACGTCCAGGACGTGCGCGCCGGCGGGGGACGGGGCACCGGCCGGGCCGTCGGCGGCGGATCCGGCAGGGGTGGCGTTCGCCCAGCCGGTGACCGTGACTCCCGTACGGAGCACGGCTCCGGCGCGTACGGCAGCCCGGACGCACTGGCGGGCGTAGTCGGGCCCGGTGTCCCCGCCGCGCAGCCGTCCGCCGAATCCGCTGTGGTGGCAGTGGCGTGGCACGCCGCCCGCGTCGAGTTCGCGTTCCAGGATCTCGACCCGGCCGGCGCCCGACGCGGCGAGTTCGGCTCCGGCTCCGAGACCGGCCGGGCCCGCCCCGACGACCAGTACGTCCACGGCACGTTCGTTCCGGGTCACGGCCGGGCCCCCTCGAACAGTGCGCGGACGGCGGGTCCGCAGGCGAAACCCTGACAGCGGCCTCCCCGCGCCCGAGTCCGCCGGCGCAGGCCGTCCAGGGAGCCGGGCGGGACGGTGGCGGCGAGGGCGTCGCGGATCTCGCCCAGGGTGACGCGTTCGCAGTGGCAGACGATGGTGCCGTACGCCGGGTCCCGGCCGATCAGGTCGGCTCTCAGATACGGGCGGGGGAAGGCCTCTCCCAGGTTGGGCATCGTGACGGCCGGCAGCTCGCGCGGGGTGCCGAGATCCAGGCCGATGCCGTCGAGCAGCCCGGTGGCGTGGGAGGCGATGGCCATCGACGCGGTGAGTCCGGTGGACCGGATTCCGCCGAGGGTGACACAGCGCCGGTCGGGGTGCGCCTGGATCCGGTAGTCCTCCTGGCCGGTGGCGGCCCGCAGCCCGGCGTAGACGGCGGTGACCTCCTCGTCGAGCAGCTCGGGCAGGATGCGGCGGCCCTTCTCCCGGAGGAGATGGAGGCCCTCCGCGCTGGAGGCGGTGTCGGTCTTGTCGTCGAGCTCCTCGGAGGTGGGGCCGAGCAGCACATTGCCGAACACCGTGGGCGCCACCAGGACTCCCTTGCCCGCGGCGGTGGGCACGGGCAGCAGGATGTGGCGGACGAGGTCGCGGGCGAGCTTGTCGAAGACCATGAGCTCGCCCCGGCGGGGCGTCACGGTGAAGGTGTCCAGGCCCAGCAGCCGGTCGATCTCGTCGGCGTACAGCCCTGCGGCGTTGACCAGATAGCGGGTGTGCAGCGGGCCGCGCGAGGTGGTGAGGGTGTGCCGGGCGGCGCCGGAGCCGGTGTCCGGGCCGCTGTGCGGACCGCTGTCGATGCTCAGGACCCGGCAGCCGAGGTGCAGATGGACTCCCGCCAGTGCGGCCTGGGTGGCGTACGCGAGGGGGGTCGTCCATGGGCAGATGATGCTCTCGTCGGGGACTTCGAGGGCCCCGAGCGCGCCCGGCCCCAGGTGGGGTTCCCGGCTGTACAGCTCCTCGGCTCCCCAAAGGCGCCCCGCGTGGTAGCCGTTGCGCTCCGCCTTCGCCAACAGGCCCGGCAACAGCGCATGTTGTTCTTCGTCCCAGGCCACGAGCAGGGCTCCCACGCGTTCGACGGGGATGCCCGTCCCGGTGGCGTACCCGGCCAGCAGCCGCTGCCCCTCGCGTACGAGGCGCGCTTCGAGCGAACCGGGGACGGCGTCGAAACCCGTGTGCAGGATCGCGGTGTTGGCCTTGGACGTGCCCTCGCCGATGTCGTCGCGGGCCTCGACCAGTGCGGTACGCAGCGGGTACTTGGCCAGTTCGCGGGCGACCGCCGCGCCGACGACTCCCCCGCCGATGACCGTGACGTCGTAGGTGACACCGCCGGGCAGATCCCCGGACGTGGTGACCGTGGGTGTCATGCGCGCTCCAGGAGGGTGTCCACCGCCGCACGGAATCCGGCGCGGCGTTCGGCGGCCTCGTCCGCCGTGATCCGGGGCTCGTACACGGCGGCGGGTTCCCACGCGGGTACGGCCTGGCGGACCGGCAGGTCCGGATCGAGGCCCAGGCGTGCGACGGCACCGATCCCGAGTGCGGTGGCATCGGGCAGCGCGGAGACTTCGACGGGCCGTTGCAGCAGGTCCGCCTGGGTCTGCATGAGGAGCGCGGAGCGGGTCAGTCCGCCGTCCACGCGCAGTACCGACAGCGGTGCGCCGAGGTCCGAGCCGGCCGCGTCGGCGAGTTCGGCGACCTGTGCGGCGATGCCTTCGCACAGGGCCCGCACCAGGTGGCCCGCCGTGGTGTCCAGGCCGAGGCCCGTCATCGAGCCGCGCAGGTCTCCGCGCCACCAGGGGGCGGCGAGTCCCGCGAGCGCCGGTACGAAGGTGACGCCGCCCGCGTCGGGGACGGCGGAGCCGACCGGATCGAGGTCGGCGGCCCCGGTGATCACGCCGAGCTCGGTGAGCCAGCGGACGGCGGAGGCGGCGGTGTAGACCTGGCCGTCCAGGCAGTAGCTCGTACGTCCGCGGAGCCGCCAGGCGACACAGCTGACCAGACCGGTGGAGCCGCGGCGCGGCCGGTCCCCGGTCTGGGCGAGGAGGAACGCCCCGGTGCCGTAGGTGCATTTGGCCATGCCGGGGTCCAGGGCGTTCTGGGCCAGCAGGGCCGCCTGCTGGTCGACGAGCAGGCCGGTCAGCGGCAGTTCGCCGCCGAAGGCCGCCGTGGTGCCCACGAGGCTGTCGGCGTCGGCAACGGCGGGGAGCCGCTCTGCGCCGAGCCCGAAGATCTCCAGGGCGGCGGGCGACCAGTCGACCCGGTCCAGGTCGAGGAGCTGGGTGCGCCCCGCGGTGGCCGCGTCGGTGACGAACGCGCCGGTCAGCTGGTGGACGAGCCAGGCGTCGCTGGTGGTGACGACGCCTTCGCGGGTGAGTTCGCGCCGGATCCAGGACATCTTGGGCGCGGCGAAGTACGGGTCGAGGGGGAGACCGGTGAGCTGCGTCAACTCTTCGCCCCGGTCGGCGAGTTCGGCACATATGGTCTCGGCCCGCCGGTCCTGCCAGACGATCGCGGGGGTGAGCGGCCGTCCGGTGGCGGGGTCCCAGGCGAGGACCGTCTCCCCCTGGTTCGCCAGGCCGACGGCGGCGACCGGCTCGCCCGCGTCGCGCAGCGCCTGCCGTCCGGCGTCGAGGACCGAGCCGAGCAACTGGGCGGGGTCCGCCTCGACGGCTCCCCCGGCACCGTAGCGGGGCCGGACCGGCGCCGAACCGGAGCCGATCACCCCGCGCTCGGGGCAGATCACCAGCGCTTTGGTGCCGGACGTTCCCTGGTCGACGGCGAGCACGGGGCCTGACATCGACACTCCAGCTGTGCGGTGGTCCCGAGGGGAACGGAATGGTGATCATTGGTCTTTCACGCACAGAGTCGTGCAGACCACGGCATTCGTCAACCCCGGGCCCCGATACCTTGGCGGAACCGGAATGCCGACGTCAACGCCCTTGGGGCAACAGCTATTTCAGTAAGATCCGCAAAGTCGTCGGAAGATCGGCGCCCGGCGCTCTACACTCACCGCCGAGCAACAACCGGACTCTCCGGCGCAGTTCGCTCACCGCAGCTGCTCCACCCCCCACGTTCTTGAGGATTCATGACGACCAGCCCCTTAGCCGTGCCGCGGTGCCCGGCGTTCCGCCCCGCCCCCTCAGGTCCTCCGGGGGCGGGGCGAGCCGATGGCCCCCAGTGATTTCCGGCCGGTGTACCACCCCGCCGGCCATGACAATGATCTGCGCGGCGCTCTGCAGGACCTGCGCACCGGCCGCTGGGTCTCCATGCGGAACCTGCTGGAGAGCACCCCGGACTGGTCCCTGTGGACCCAGCGCACCCAGGTGCTCGGCGCGGTGGCCGCGGGTTCCGACGCCGTGAAGGCGTGGCTGGCCGAGGAACCCCACAGCGTCGCCGCGGCCGTGATGCACGCCCGGGTCGTCGTGGAACGCGCCATCCGCGCGCACCGTGAACGAAGTTTGCACGCACAGCAGTTGTGGCAGGAGGCATGGGAGGGCTGCCGGTCGGCGGCGCACGCCTCACCCGCCGACCCGGTGCCCTGGATCTGTCTGCTCGCCCTGTCCCAGCTGGATGAACAGCAGCGGCTGGAGGAACACCGGCTGGCACCTCCGGGGCCGATGCTGTTCCCGGGACCCTGGGGCCTGCTCGCGGAAGCGGACAGACGCGACCCGTACAACCGTGAGTCGTATCACCGGATGCTCCAGTTCGTGTACGCCCGACGGGGCGGAGGTTCGCTGTCCGAAGCCGTCAACTTCGTACAATGGGCGGCTTCCTCGGCGCCGGACGGATCACCGCTCCATGCGCTGCCGCTGTACGTGCGGGTGGAGCGGTACCGCCGCGAGAAGGGCGGCGAGAAGGCGCTGGATCTGCACTGGGTCACCGAGGACGGGGAACGGGACGCCCAACGGGCGCTGCACATCTGGTTCCACCGTACCGACCCGGCCCGTCAGTCGCTGCTCGATCTGAACCATCTGGCCCACGCGCTGTGGGGCGCTCTGCAATTCGCCGAGGCGGCACCGGTGTTCCGGTCGCTGGGCCCCTACTACACCTCGGTTCCGTGGGCGTACCGCACCCGTACGCCCGGTGATCCGGCGGCGGCCGAGGAAGTGTTCCTGCGGGCCCGCAGCCGGAGTCTCACCGCCGCGCACGATCCGGGAGCCGGCCGGCACGGATGAGTGCGTGCTCACGCCCGGCCGCTCCCTCGCGCCCGTTGCCGCACTTCTTCCTGCCCTCCGCCCCTGCCCTTCCCTGACTTCTCGCCTTGCCCCCTGTCCCCTGTCCCCTTTCCCCGACTTTTCCCTCCTGTCCCCCTTCCGTTCCCGCTCCTTTCCCGGACCGTTCCCATCCCCACCCGGAGGTTCTCCCCATGTCCATATCCACCAGCAAGCAGTCGAGCGCGGAGGCCACTCCGCAGAGAGATGAAGAGCAACGCCTGCGGGAACTCGGCTACCAGCCGGTGCTGGCCCGCCGCATGGGCGGATTCGGCAACTTCGCCATCAGCTTCTCCGTGATCTCGATCCTGTCCGGCTGTATGACGCTGTACGGGTTCGGCATGTCGACCGGCGGCCCGTCGGTGATGCTCTGGGGCTGGGCCGGCGTCGGCCTGTTCGTGCTCTGTGTCGGCATGGCGCTGGCCGAGGTCACCAGCGCCTACCCCACGTCGGGGGCGCTTTACTACATGGCCGACCGGCTCGGTGGCCGCAAATGGGGCTGGTACACCGGCTGGCTGAATCTGCTCGGCCTGCTGGGCGCGATCGCCGGTATCGACTACGGCGCCGCACTGTTCACCGGTGCGCTGCTGAACCTTCAGTGGGGCTTCGACCCCACCCCCGGGTCCACGATGGTGATCTTCCTCTGCATCCTGCTGCTGCACGCCGTACTGAACCTGTTCGGCGTCCGCCTGGTCAGTGTGCTGAACTCGATCAGCGTGTGGTGGCACCTCGGCGGAGTGGCCGTGATCGTCTCCGTACTGGCGATCGTGCCCTCCAACCACCAGTCGCCGTCCTTCGTCTTCACCGAGTTCGTCAATGACACGGGCTGGGAGAACCCGCTGTACGTCGCGGCGATCGGGCTCCTGCTGGCCCAGTACACCTTCTGCGGCTATGACGCCTCGGCCCATCTGTCCGAGGAGACGTCCAACGCCTCGGTGACCGCCGCCAAGGGCATCGTCCGCGCGATCTGGGTGTCGTGGGTGGCCGGATTCGTCCTGCTGGCCGGGCTCACCTTCGCGATCCAGGACTACGCGGGCACGCAGAACAGCGCCACCGGAGTGCCGCCCGCCCAGATCCTCATCGACGCGCTGGGCACCGCGGGCGCCACGGCGATGCTGCTGATCGTGATCGCGGCACAGCTGTTCTGCGGCAACGCCGAGGTCGCCGCCGCCAGCCGGATGGTGTTCGCGTTCAGCCGGGACAACGCGCTGCCGGGCTCCGCGCTGTGGCGCAAGGTGAGCGCCCGTACGCAGACGCCGGTGCCGGCCGTGTGGCTCTCGGTCTGTGTCGCCGCGCTGCTGGCGGTGCCGTCGCTGTACTCCGCGACCGCCTACGGCGCGGTGACCGCGATCAATGTCATCGGCATCACTCCCGCCTACGCGATCCCGATCTATCTGAAGCTGCGCGCCGGGGACCGCTTCGAGCGCGGACCGTGGCATCTGGGCCGCTGGTCCAAGCCGATCGGCTGGATCGCCGTGGTCTGGGTCGCGATCGTGACCGTGCTGTTCCTGCTGCCGCAGTCCTCGCCGGTGACGATCGACTCCATGAACTACGCGTCGATCGCCCTGGTCGCGGTACTGGTCCTGGCCACGATCTGGTGGTTCGTCGCCCGCCGTTCGTACAGCACCCCGTCCGCGTACGGGAACGCCCGGGAGCAGGCGGAGATCGCCGAGGGCATCGTCTGACCGGTGTGCCGGGCGGTGTCCGGCCGCTGCGTCAGTTCAGCAGCAGCTGGAGGCCGCCCAGCACGGTCGCCCCGATGACGATCCGTTCGAAGACCTTCTGATTGATCCGGCCCACACATGTGCGGCCGATGAACGCGCCGGGGACGACGAACAGCACCAGGCACGCGTCCAGCAGCAGCGACCGGGCGTCGATGAGCCCGAGGCCCACGCTGAAGGGCACCTTGGACGTGTTGACGATCAGGAAGAACCACGCCGACGTTCCCAGGAAGCCGAGCTTCCGGAAACCGGCGGAGAGCAGATAGAGCGACATGACGGGGCCGCCCGCGTTGGCGACCATGGTCGTGAATCCGCCGAGCACTCCGTAGGTGCGTGCCTTGATCCGGCCGGCCCGTGAGGGGCCTCGCTCCGTCGCACCCGCCTGCGCCGGGACGGCGGCGGTACGACGGCGCCAGATGGTGACGCCCGACATGAACAGCAGAATCGCGCCGATCGAGGTCCGTACGGCGGCGTCGCCCGCCCACATCATGAAGAGCGTTCCCGCCACCACGCCCACGGCGACGGCGGGGAACAGCCGCAGCAGGGTCGGCCAGTGCGCGTGACGGCGGTAGACCAGCACGGCGAGGATGTCACCGGCGATCAGGATCGGGAGCAGCACCCCGGTGGATTCGCGGGCCGGGAGTACGGCCGCGAAGACCGCGAGGCTGATCGTATTGGCACCGCTGACCGCCGTCTTGGAGAAGCCGACGAGTGTGGATGCCGCCGCGAGCGCGGCCAGTTGCCAGAGTGTGATGGTGTCCATGCCGGATCAGATGGTAGACACACCCGGTTTTCGGCGTCCGGTCATCCCTCTTTCCGGCGGGCGGCCGGGGGTTCCGCCCGTGCCGCGCCCCGGGCGCTCGCGCGAGGCGTTCGGACGAACATCGGGGGGCTCGGCCCGGCCCTGAAATGATCGTTTGACCGTTTCAACTTTCTTCTGAGCGATCTATTGACCATGACCGATCAGTCGATCAGGATTTCCCGTGGTCCGCTGCTCGCGGTGATGCCGCTGATCCTCGCGTCCGCTCCGCTCCAGCGCCTCCGGCGCTCGGGGCTCGCGGCGGGCGCAGTCAAGCAACCGGACAGGAGAGAGATGACCCCCACCACCGGTCCCGCCGCGCCCGCGCCGGTCCGCCGTCCGCGCGCCGCCCTGGCCATGGGGAGGGACGCGGCAGCCGCCGTGTTCCCGCCGGAGTCCCTGGCCGCGCTGGGCGAGGTGTGCGCGCTCACCCCGCCGCCCGTGCTCGACGACTTCACCACCGACCGCGCCCGCGCCGCTCTCGCGGATGTCGAACTCCTGGTCACCGGCTGGGGCTGCCCACCGCTGGACGCGGACGTCCTGGCCGCCGCCCCCGCGCTGCGGGCCGTCGTCCACACCGCGGGCTCCGTACGCGGCCATGTCACCGAGGCCTGCTGGGAGCGTGGCATCGACATCTCGTCGGCCGCCGCGGCCAACGCCCTGCCGGTCGCCGAGTACACCGTCGCGATGATCCTCCTGTCCGGCAAGCGGGCCCTGGAACGGGCACGCGACTACCGGACCGTACGCCGCCGCGAGAATCCCCTGAGGACTCCTCCGCACGTGGGCAACTACGGCCGCACGGTGGGCATCCTGTCCGCCTCGATGACCGGGCGGCGGGTGATCGAGCTGCTGCGCCCGTACGGCCTGCGGGTCCTGCTGTACGACCCGTACGTCTCCGCGGCGGACGCCGGGGCGCTCGGCGTCCGGCGGGTGGGCATCGGCGAACTCTTCGCGCTGAGCGACACGGTGAGCGTCCACACACCGCTGCTGCCCGCCACCCGTGGTCTCGTCAGCCGTGAACTCCTCACCTCCATGCGGCCGGACGCCGTCCTCATCAACACCTCGCGCGGCGCTGTCGTCGACCAGGACGCGCTGACCGACGTGCTCCGGCAGGACCGGATCCGGGCGGTGCTCGATGTCACCGACCCCGACGAGCTGCCTGCCGCGCACCCCCTGTGGGAATGCGGGAACGCACTGATCACCCCTCATCTCGCCGGGTCCCAGGGCAACGAGTGGCGCCGGCTGGCCGAACTGGCGGTCGGCGAGGCCGGGCGCTGGGCCGCGGGCGACGGCTTCGCCCATCCCGTACGACCCGAAAGGCTGGCATTCCTCGCATGACCCTCTCCTTCGAACTCCCCGCCGAAGACCGTGCCCGCAGCCCGTACACCGGCTACACCCGGGCGCACTGGGAGGCCGCGGCCGACGGGCTGCTGCACGCCGCCTGGCGGTGGGCCACCCCCGGCCGGGCCCTGCTCGACCTCCCGGGCAGGCCCTCGGCCTCGGGGGTCCGGTCCGACGGACTGGAGGGGTACGCCCGTACGTTCCTGGCCGCCGCGTTCCGCGTGGCGGGCGCGGAGGGCAAGGACCCGCACGGCTGGCTGGAGCGGTACGCGGACGGGCTGGGCGCCGGTACGCGCACCCCCGGGCGGGAGGACACCGAGTCCTGGCCGCTGATCCTGGACCACCAGGTGCAGGGGCAGCCCATGGTGGAGTCCGCGTCCGTCGCCATCGGCCTCCGGCTGACCCGGCCCTGGCTCTGGGACCTGCTCGACGACGGGGTGCGCGACCGGGCCGAGGAGTGGCTCCGGGGAGCGCTGCGGCACACTCCGGCGCCGAACAACTGGTACCTGTTCCCGTACTCCGTCGCCGGGTTCCTGGAGTCGGTGGGCCGCGGCGACGCCGAGACCGCGCGGGCCAGGGAGCGGGCGCTGGAGCTGCTGGAGGGCTGGTACCGGGGCGGGGGCTGGTACGCGGACGGGGACGGGCGTGCCTTCGACCACTACAACGGCTGGGCCCTGCACCTCTATCCGGTGCTCGACGCCCATCTGTCGGGGGACACGGAGCTGGGCGAGCGCTACGGAGCGCGACTGCGCGAGCATCTGGAGAGCCATGCCGCGATGTTCGGGGCCGACGGCGCGCCGCTGTACTTCGGGCGCTCCCTCTCGTACCGCTTCGCGGCGGGCGCCGCGGCCGGGATCGGTGCGGTGAGCGGGCACACCCCGCTCTCCCCCGGGGTGTCCAGGCGGCTGGTGAGCGGATCGCTGCGCTACTTCCTGGAGCGGGGCGCGACCGGGGACGACGGGCTGCTCTCCCTGGGCTGGCACGGCCCGCACGAGGCCACGCTCCAGACCTACTCCGGCCCCTCGTCGCCGTACTGGGCGTCCAAGGCGTTCGTCGCGCTGCTCGCCCCCGCGGAGCATCCGCTGTGGACGGCGACCGAGGAGCCCGCGCCGAGCGAGGGCCCCGACCGGGTGCTGTCCGTACCGGCTCCCGGTCTGCTCGTGCAGTCGACGCGGGCGGACGGCATCGTCCGGCTGCACAATCACGGCAGCGACCACGTCCGGCCGCACGAGGGCGAGCCGGCGGCCGGTCAGGACCCGCTCTACGCCCGGCAGGCCTACTCCACGGTGACCGGCCCGACCTCCGCCGCGAACACCGCGGACAACCATCTGTCGGTGCGGCTCGGCGGGGCTCGCAGCGCGCGGGTGCGCATCCACCCGCTGGGTGCGGGGCACGGCGAGGGCTGGGGCTGGGCCGCGTCCTGGCACCGCCCGGTATTCCCGTCGGGCCCGCCCACGGTGCCGGGGCTGCGGGTGGAGAGCGTCACCGTCGTGCGGGGCCGCTACGAGCTGCGGGTGCACCGGGTGCTGGGGGCTCCGGACGGGGCCCGGATCGAGCAGACCGGCTGGGCGACGGGTCCCGGGGACGGGGTGCGGTCCCAGTTGCACGGGCTGCACGGCTGGCAGGAGCGGGAGGAGGTGCGGGCCCCGCAGGGCACGGCGTTCACCCGCTGGGCCGTGCTGCCCCGGCTCTCCGCCGACACGCGGGGCACGGCGCTGCTGGTGGCGCTCGCCTCGCTCACCGCGGAACCGGACGCCGGCGGGCTCGCCGCGGTGGCGGACGTCCGGGCCGCGAACGGTGACACGGTGGAGGCCGTGTGGGCGTGGGACGGGGCGAGGACGCGAATCGTCTTCGGCTCCGCGGGAGTGACGGTGGATCAGCTCTGAGGGCGGTCCTGCGGGCTCCGGTCCCCCGGGCTCCGGTCCCCCGGACTCCGGTACAGCCCTCAGGCATCCGTGCGGATCACCACGGCGAGGGTGCGCGGGCCGTGGACGCCCTCCACCCGCTCCAGTTCGATGTCCGAGGTGGCCGAGGGCCCGCTGATCAGGGTCGTCGGCCGCTCGGGCACCAGCCTGGCCACCGCCTCCGGCACACCGGCCTCGACCGAGGACAGGTCGACGACGCAGACGTGCAGATCGGGGACGAGGGACAGGGCCCGGCGTCCCTGGTCGGGCGAACCGTCCAGAAAGATCGTGCCGGTCTCCGCGCAGCTGACGGCGGAGGCGGTCACCACCCCGTCCAGGGTGTCGAGGCTCGGCGCGGGAACGCCGGCGGAGTCCTGCTGGACCTCGCCGTCGAACGCGGCGAGCCACCGCGCGTCGAGCCCGGCGGGCACGCCGATCCGATGGGCGCCGTGCTCCCGCAGGACCTCGGCGAGCACGTCGGCGGTACGGTCCGCCGTGCAGGGGTGGACGCGCGCCTTGTAGTCGACGAGCCGGTCGGTGAACAGGGCCAGCCGTACGTCGTCGGGCAGGGTGCGGCCGGTGCGGTAGTCGCGCGGGATCGCCGTCGCGGTGGCGGGGGCGAGGGCCAGGGCGTCCCTGACCCGGCCGAGCACGGTGTCACGGGCGGTGGTCATTTCTCGTCCTCCTGGCGGCTGCTGTCGTATTCCGCGGCGGCGGCCCGCATCGTGGCGGCGCCCTCCGCCGATGCCAGCCAGGAGCGGAAGGTCCGGCGGGGCGGGGCGGCGGTGTCGCGGCTGTCGCTCCAGCCGTTGAGCGGTGCGGGCAGATGCGAGATCGTGCCGTCCCGCCCGGCGACGGCCCGGCCGAGACCGGACGCCTTCTGCGCGGCGGTGAAGAGTTTCGGCCTGCTCATCACGGCCGCGGCGGCCTTCATGGCCAACTTCTCCGCCGTCGTACCGGACTGCTCGGTGTTCTGGTGACGCAGCTCGACCAGCAGCGAGGGGATGTCGATCTTGACCGGGCAGGCGTCGAAACAGGCGCCGCAGAGGCTGGAGGCGTACGGCAGCGAGCTGTTGGGGTCGTCCTTGGCGGCGTGCATCCCGGCGAGCTGCGGAGTGAGCACCGCTCCGATCGGGCCGGGGTAGGTCGATCCGTAGGCGTGTCCGCCGGCCCGTTCGTACACCGGGCACACGTTGAGGCAGGCGGAGCAGCGGATGCAGTTGAGGGCCGCGCGTCCGATCGTGTCGGCGAGGGCCGCGGTCCGTCCGTTGTCGAGCAGGATCAGGTGGAAGTCCTGCGGCCCGTCGCCGGGCGTCACCCCGGTCCACATCGAGGTGTACGGGTTCATCCGCTCGCCCGTGGAGGAGCGCGGCAGCAGTTGGAGGAAGACCTCCAGGTCCGAGTAGCGCGGCAGGACCTTCTCGATGCCCATGACGGTGATGAGGGTGTCGGGCAGGGTCAGGCACATCCGGCCGTTGCCCTCGGATTCGACGACGGACAGGGTGCCGGTCTCGGCGATCCCGAAGTTGGCGCCCGAGACGGCGACCTTCGTCGTCATGAACTTCTCGCGCAGATAGGCGCGGGCGGCCGCGGCCAGGTGAGCGGGCACGTTGTCCAGCCCCGGGTCGACGCCGGGGATCTCCTTGAGGAAGATCTGCCTGATCTCGTCGCGGTTGCGGTGGATCGCGGGCACCAGGATGTGCGAGGGCCTGTCGTGGGCGAGCTGGACGATGAGTTCGGCCAGGTCGGTCTCGTACGGGGTGATCCCGGCGGCTTCCAGGTGCTCGTTGAGGCCGGTCTCCTGGGTGGCCATCGACTTGACCTTGATGACGTCGGCGCTGCCCGTCGCCTTCACCAGCCGGGTGACGATCTCGTTGGCCTCGGCTCCGTCGCGGGCCCAGTGGACGGTGCCGCCGTGCTCGGTGACCTTGCGCTCCAGTTGCTCCAGGAGTTCGGGAAGCCGGTTCATGGTGTCGGTCTTGATGGCCGATCCGGCGTCGCGCAACTGCTCCCAGTCGGGGAGTTCGCCGGTGACGTGGAGGCGTTTGGCGCGGATGGTGCGGGTGGCCCGGCCGAGATTGCGGCGCAGCTGGCCGTTGCGCAGCTCGTCGTGGGCGGCCTGGGGGAACGTCTGCTCGCCGCGCAGATTGCCCGTCCCGTACGGGGAGCGGGGCGGCGCGGCGGGCATACCGAGGAAGGTGCTCATGCGGCGGCCTCCAGCAGGGCGTGCGGCGAGGTGCGGGTGGCTGCGAGGATCTGGGCGAGATGCAGGGTGCGCGTACCCGCCTTGATCCTGGAGAGTCCCCCGCCGATGTGCATCAGGCAGGAGGAGTCCCCGGCGGTGCACACGGCGGCCCCGGTGGCCACGATGCCGGTCATCTTGTCCTGGAGCATCGCGGTGGACGTCTCGGCGTTCTTCACGGCGAAGGTGCCGCCGAAGCCGCAGCAGACCTCTGCTTCGGGAAGCTCGACGAGGTCGATGGAGTCGACGGCACGCAGCAGTCGCAGCGGCTTGTCACCGACCCGGAGCATCCGCAGGGAGTGGCAGGTGGGGTGGTAGGTGACACGGTGCGGGAAGTACGCGCCGACGTCGGTGGCATCGAGGACGTCGACCAGGAATTCCGAGAGCTCGTACGTCTTCGCGCTGACGGTGGCGACCGCGGCGCGCAGCGCGGTGTCACCGTACCGTTCGGCGATGATCCTGTGCTGATGGCGGACCGAGCCCGCGCAGGAGCCGGACGGCATCACGACCGCCTCGATGGAGGCGTCGCCGAACTGGTCGGCGAAGTTGCGTACCAGCGGAACGGGTTCACGTTGGTATCCGGTGTTGACGTGCATCTGGCCGCAGCAGGTCTGCTCCGGCGGGAACACCACTTCGTGTCCCAGGCGGGCGAGCAGGACCGCGGTGGATTTCACCGCCTCGGGGAAGAGCGTGTCTCCCAGACAGGTGGCGAAGAGTCCGATGCGCATGGGGCCTCCTCGGTCGTTTGTATGGTCGGACCATACTAGCCTCGGTCCGCATCCGGAACGATGAGGTCGCGAAAAAGGGACGGTGCGTCGCGCACCGTCCCCTGGGTCCTCCCGACCAGCCCCGCCGGCCTCTCAGCCCCTGGCGTTCTCGTCGACGAGCGTGCCGTGCAGCCCCCGGATGTGCTCCTCCACCAGGTCCGCGGCCTCGGTGCCGCGCCCCTCGCGCACCAGGCGCAGCAGCTCCGTGTGCTGGGCGTTGAGCGCACGGGCCGTGGCGGGCCAGTCGGCCGCCGCCTCCAGCGCGCGCAGGATCAGCGGGCGCACCGACTCGCGTACGGCGGAGGTGAGCGTGGAGGTGAGCGCGTTGCCGGAACTTTGGGCGATCAGCACATGGAAGCGGGTGTCCAGGTCGTTGAACTCGCCGACGGTGACGTCCGGCCCGCCCATCCGCCGGACGAGCCCCTGTGCCTCGTCGAGGTCCTCGGCCCCGGCGTATCCCGCCGCCGCCTCGAAGCTGGACCGCTCCAGGACGACCCGCGCCTCCAGGACGTCGTGCAGGCTGTAGCTGCCGAGCGCGAAGTGCAGGCGCAGCAGCCGGCCGAGCGCGTCGTCCGGGTTGCGGACGATCCGGGCGCCGGAGTCCGGGCCCCGTCCGGGCTGGGCCACCAGTACGCCGATGGTCTCCAGCACCCGGAGCGCCTCGCGCAGCGCGGACCGGCTCACACCGAGCACGGGGGCCAGCTCCCGTTCGGGCGGCAGCCGGTCGCCCGCCCTCAGCTCACCGGAGGACACCCGGTCCTCGATGCTCTGGAGCACGAGCTCATGCGTACGGGACTGCCGTACCGGCTGCCACTCGACGGGCATCCACCACTCCCTGCACCTCACGGACGGTCGAATTCTCAGACTATGTCACGCATGCCATGTGGTCGGACCGAACCCGTCGGGTACCGTCCGGCCCGGCTGCCCGGCGGCGTCCGGACGGGCACCGGCCCTCACCTCTCGGCCGCCCGGGAGGGCACCACCGCGACCAGCAGGCCGCACACCGCCGCGCCTGTGCCGAGTGCCACCACCCCGGCCCAGCCGCCGCCCGCCCAGGCCAGGGTGCCCAGCAGCGACCCGACCGCGATGCCCAGAAAACGCAGGGTGAAGTAGAGCGTGTTGAGCCGGCTGTGGACAGCGGGGTCGCGGGTGAACAGGGCCGTCTGGCAGACGGCCTGGCTGCCCCAGACGCCCACGTCGAGAACGACCACTCCCGCGATCAGCCAGAGCAGCCCGTCGCCGCCGGGCGCGAGAAGCAGCCACCCCCCGACGACCAGCCCGATGAGCAGCCCGAGGGAGAGCCGGTGCCCGAGGCGGTCGGCGAGCCGCCCGGCGTACGGCGAGCCGAGCGCGCTGGCCGCGGCGACCAGGCCGAACAGCCCGATTCCGGTGGGACCGAAGCCGTAGGCGCGCTCCAGGAGGAACGTCAGCGCCGTCCAGAACGCGCCGAACGAGATCCCGACCAGCGCACCGGAGAGCGTGATGCTCCGGACGAGCCGGTCGGCCGCGAAGAGCTTGGGCAGCGAGGTCAGCGTGGCGCGGTAGGCAGGTGTCCCGGCGGCCGGGGGAACCCGGGGCAGGGCGCGCCGGAGCACGGCCATCAGGAGCAGCGTCAGCGCGGCGGAACAGCCGTACACGGCACGCCAGCCGAAGAGTTCGGCCAGCGCCCCGGAGTACGCGCGTGCGGCCAGGACCCCGACCAGCAGCCCCGCCTGCACCGTACCCACCAGCGTTCCCCGGCCCGCTCCCGCCCCGCCCTGCCGGCCGGCCAGCGCCACGGCGAAGGGCGTGACGAGCTGCGGAACCGGGGACAGCAGTCCCAGTACGAAGCTCGACACGACCAGGCACCACACCGTGGGCGACGCGGCGCAGGCGGCGAGCGCGAGCACGGAGGCCGTGCCGAGGCCGAGGATCAGCCGCCGCCGGTCATGGCTGTCCCCGGCGGGCACGAGCAGCAGGATGCCCGCCGCGTAGCCGAGCTGGGTGGCTGTCGGTACGGAGCCAAGGACATCGGGCGGCACTCCCAGGGAGTCCGCCGCGTCGGCCAGCAGCGGCTGGTTCACATAGACGTTCGCCGCGGTGACGGCGCTGGTGCAGGCGAGCAGGGCCGTCAGCCCCCGGGTACGTACCGGAGCGGTGCCGGATCCGGGGTCGGTTTCGGTTTCGGTGCGGGTATGGGGTCGGTTCACATGGGTCGACGTTAGGACGGCCCGAACCGGCATACTTTCGGTGTAGCGCCATCATCTATCGAGAGTGCGCCAATGTATGGAAAGAGCGAGCTCCGCGACGACTACCAGGACGTGCCCCGGCCCGTCGGAGCCATGGCACGCGATCTCGCGGACGGCCACCACATCCCGCCGCACGAGCACCGGCGGGCCCAGCTGATCTACGGCACGACGGGAGCGATCACCGTCACGACCGGGCACGGGGTCTGGGTGGTTCCGGCCACCCGGGGCGTCTGGGTGCCGGCCGGGCTCACCCACGCCATGACCTGCGCGGGCGCGGTGGCCATGCGCACCCTCTACATCGAGCCGCAGTCCTCCTGGCACCTGCCCACCGCACCGACCGTCGTCTCGGTCTCCCCGCTCCTGCGCGAGCTGATCGAGGACGCCACCCGGATTCCGGTGGAGTACGACCGGCGGGGCCGCGACGGCAGGGTCATGGAACTGCTGCTCCTTGAGCTGGCCCCGCGCCCCGTCCCCGCGCTGCATCTGCCGGCTCCCCGGGACAACGGGCCCGAGGGGCTGCACCGGCTCTGCGAGGCGATCCGGGAGCACCCCGGCCGCCGGTGGACGACGCCCAGGGCCGCGGCGTTCGCGCATATGAGTACGCGCAGTCTCCAGCGCGGATTCACCGCCGCCACGGGCATGGGACTGGCCCGCTGGGTGCAGCAGGCCAGACTCGTCCACGCGGTCACCCTGCTCGCGTCCGGCACCCCGGTCACGGCGGTCGCCGCGGAACTGGGCTATGCCACCCCCAGCGCCTTCACCGCGATGTTCCGCCGCACGCTGGGAATCACGCCCTCCGCCTACTTCGCCGACCGCGCGCCGTGACCGGGTCCGCCGGGCGCGGGGAGGTCCGACGGGCTCAGCGTGCGGGTGGCACGCTCCGGCCGCGCGGCCGGCCGCGCTGAGGGTCGAAGAGCTGACCGGCCACCCCGGCCACCACGAGGCCCGCGGCGATCAGGAGACCGTGTTCCGCGGCGATTCCGGCGCCCAGGGCGGCGAGCCCGGCACCCAGCCAGATCCAGGCCTGGACCCGGCGGTTCCCGCGCGGGGCACGCGTGCTGCCGCCGGACAGCGCATCGGCGAACTCGGGGTCCTCGTGACGCAGTCGCTCCTCAAGATCACGCAGCCGCTTGTCGTACGTGGGCATGAATGTCTCCCTCCCGGTGCGGAAACCGCTGTGTACGAGGCCGTCACCGCCGGGTGCGCGGAGGCGGGACCCGTCCTCCATGCTCCTGGACGCGACGCCGCCCGGACCATCGGGGACACCACCCATTTCCGGGGGCGGTCACCATGTACGCGGGCGCACGCGGGGACCGGGGCGGGGCACGGCGCAAAGTCAGCGGCGATAGTGGAGGCAGTCAACCGTGCGTACACCTGTCCTGAGGAGGCTGTGCTCCCTTGTCCCTGTTCCGGCGGATCTTCCTGCTCAACGCGGCGGTGCTGGTGGCGGCCGGTGCCCTCCTGCTGCTCGGCCCGATCACCATCTCCACCCCGGTGCTGCTGACCGAGGCCCTGATCCTGGCCGGTGGCATCGCCTCGATGCTCGTCGCCAACGCGGCCCTGCTCAGGCTCGGACTCGCCCCGCTCCAGCGGGTCACCCGGGCGATGACCACCATCGACCTGCTGCGCCCGAGCCCGCGCCCCGAGGTCGCCGGGCAGGGCGAGGTCGCCGACCTGATCGAGACGTTCAACACGATGCTCGACCGGCTGGAGGCGGAGCGGGCCGCCAGCAGCGCCCGCGCGCTCTCCGCCCAGGAGGCCGAACGCCGCCGGGTCGCCCAGGAACTGCACGACGAGGTCGGCCAGACGCTGACCGCCGTACTGCTCGAACTGAAGCGCGTCGCCGACCGGGCCCCCGAACCGCTGCGCGGCGAACTGCGCCAGGTCCAGGAGGTCACCCGCGGCGGGCTGGACGAGATCCGCAGGATCGCCCGCCGGCTGCGCCCCGGCGTGCTGGAGGAGCTGGGCCTGGTCAGCGCCCTGACGGCGCTGCTCACCGAGACACCGACGCCCGACGGGCTGACGGTCGGCCGCCGGATGGAGAAGGACCTGCCCGAACTGGGGGCCGAGGCCGAACTCGTCGTGTACCGCATCGCCCAGGAGTGCCTCACCAATACGGTCCGCCATTCCGGCGCCACTCGTCTGGAGCTCTCGCTGCGCCGCAGCACGGGCGGGGTGGAGCTGTGCGTCCGCGACAACGGCCGGGGACTCGGTGACGCCCCCGAGGGCGGGGGACTGCGCGGGATGCGCGAACGCGCCCTGCTCATCGGCGCCGCGCTCCACCTCGGCGGCGGCCCCCTGCAAGGCACCGAGATACGCCTCGATGTGCCCGTCCGGAACGAAAGCCGGTGACCATGCCCATGTCCTCGTACCCGCCCGCCTCCCCCGGCCCGGCCGCCGCTTCTCCCGTCGCCCCGGGGAAACCGGCGCGCACGACCCGCATCCTGCTCGCCGACGACCACGCCCTGGTCCGACGCGGTGTCCGCCTCATCCTGGACAGCGAACCGGATCTCCAGGTGGTCGCCGAGGCGGGCGACGGTGCCGAGGCCGTCGAGATGGCCCGCGCCGAGCGGCCGGACCTGGCCATCCTCGATATCGCGATGCCCCGCCTGACCGGGCTCCAGGCGGCGCGCGAGCTGTCCCGGATCCAGCCGGAACTGCGCATCCTCATGCTGACCATGTACGACAACGAGCAGTACTTCTTCGAAGCGCTCAAGGCGGGAGCGGCGGGCTACGTACTGAAGTCCGTCGCCGACCGGGACCTCGTGGAGGCCTGCCGGGCCGCGATGCGCGACGAGCCGTTCCTCTACCCCGGTGCGGTCACCGCGCTGATCCGGCACTTCCTCGAACGGGCCAGGGAGGGGGACGACCTCCCGGCCCGCGCCATCACCGAACGCGAGGAGGAGATCCTCAAGCTGGTGGCCGAGGGCCACTCGTCGAAGGAGATCGCCCGACTCCTCGTGATCAGCGTCAAGACCGTGGAGAGGCATCGCGCGAACCTGCTCCACAAGCTCGGACTGCGCGACCGTCTGGAGCTCACCCGCTATGCGATCCGCGCCGGTCTGATCGAGCCCTGACGGCTCTCCGCGGTCCGCGGCCGGCCCGAAACGCGTGCCTCCGGCGCGGTGCGCCACGCCCCTGCGCCGAGAGTTCGTGTGTCGATAGTTCATGTGATTCTCACTCAGTACGCATACGGTGCACACCGTGACCCAGATGAGTCCGCCCGGTTGGCATCCAGACCCCGGGCATTCAGGAATTGGCCCCGCCCAGGAACGCTGGTGGGACGGGACCCGGTGGACCGAGCACCTCCGTGTGCCGCCCGCGGCGATCCGGCGGCGCCGGACGCGCGTCGCCGTCGGTGTGACGGTCGGCGTGGTGGTGCTCGCGGCCATCGGGGGCGGTGTGTTTCTGCTCCAGGAGGACGGCGACGACCGGCCGGGCACCGCCGCCACCGCGCCGCGGCCCGCACCGTCCGGCAGCCCGGGGCCCGGCGCACCGGACGGGAACGGCGGGGACAGCGGCGGGAACGGGAGCGGCGGTCAGGGCCCCGACGGGCAGATCCCGCCGACCGAGAAGGGGTATGCGACGGATCTGGCCAGCGGCATCAGCCTCCCGGTGCCCAAGGGCTGGACCGGCAGGTCGGGCACCGTCGGAGCCGGGCTCACCACCGGTGAGTACGCCTGTCCGGGGAACTCGGGCGAGAAGTGCGTGCGCGGCGGTGTGTTCTCCGCCCCGGCGGTCGCCCTGAAGCTCGACGCGACCACGGCGGAGGCAGCGGCCAAGAAGGACATCGCGGTCAACGCCGAGGAGTCGTACGGCGAGAAGATCTACGGAGGCATCGCCTCGCACGAACAGCTCAAGTCCGGGCCGGTCACCGTGGCGGGCCAGAAGGGCTACGCGGTGCGGTGGAAGGTGGTGACGGAGAAGGGCGACGACGGGTACGTCGAGTCGCTGGCCTTCCCCTCCCCCGCCTCCGAGGACCTGCTGGTCGTCGTCCGCTCCGGCTTCGACGTCAACGCCGGGGCGCCGAAGCTCTCCGTCCTGGACGACATCACCAAGGGCATCAAGGCGGCTGCCGGCGGAGCGGGCACCGGCCGGACCGCCTGACGGGACACCGTGCCCGGACCGCCCGACGGGACACCCGGCTCCGGGCCGGGTGTCCGTAGGGCGCCGGTCAGACGGTGAGCGTCGCCGGGTCGCTGATGCCAGGCTCGCCGGTCTCCACATGGCCGGCGAAGCGCCGCAGGAAGCCGCTGCCCGTACCCGCGTCGACGGACACGTCGTACCAGCGCCGGGAGGCGCTCAGGTCCACGGTGTGGCGGACCGTCGCCCCCGGTCCCACCGTGACCGTCAGCGGCGGCCGGCCACCGTAGGCGTTGGCGACCGTGAGCCTCGCGTCCGCGCTCCCGGCGTTGGTGAGCGTCAGATCCAGGTTGCCGGTGCCGGCGTTGTGGCGGGCCGTCACCTCGGGGCCGGCGGTCTTCGCCGGACACCTGAACGTCCGCAGGAAACCGTTCGGTCCGTGCACCGTGAGGTCGTGCGTGCCCTTCGAGTAGGCGGAGTTCCAGGTGTCGGAGACCGTACGGCCGGCCTCCGCGGTGTAGGTCCACGGGGCGTCGGTGCGGTTCGCCGAGGTGACGTAGAACTGCGCCCCGGCCTCCGTACCGGGGCTGAAGGTCAGGGCGATGCGGCCGTCACCCACGCTGACCGCGCCGTCGACGTACGGCGCGTAGGGCAGCGGCCTGGCCGGGCGCGTGCCCGCTTCCTGCTTGGGCATGCTGCCGACTCCGGGCGGTGTGGGCCGGTAGTCGGGGTGGCGGTCGTGGTCCGGCGGCGCGTAGCCGGAGGTGTCGGGCAGTGCGGCGGGGGCCGTGTCCGTCGCGCCGAAGTCGAAGGCCGAGGTGAGGTCGCCGCAGATGGCGCGGCGCCATGGGGAGATGTTCGGCTCGCGCACCCCGAAGCGCCGCTCCATGAACCGCAGGATCGAGGTGTGGTCGAACACCTCGGAGCAGACATAGCCTCCGGTGCTCCAGGGGGAGACGACGAGCATGGGCACGCGCGGGCCGAGTCCGTAGGCACCGGCCGCGTACGCGATACCGCCCCGGTACAGGTCCGGGGCGACATCGACGGTGGACAGGCCCTGTGCGGCGGAGGACGGCGGGTAGGGCGGCACGACGTGGTCGAAGAACCCGTCGTTCTCGTCGTAGGTGATGAACAGGGCGGTACGGCTCCACACCTCGGGGTTGGACGTCAGTGCGTCCAGCATCCGCGCGATGTACCAGGCGCCGTAGTTCGAGGGGAAGTTGGCGTGCTCGGAGAAGGCCTCCGGAGCGGCGACCCAGGAGATCTGCGGCAGCCTCCCGGCCCGTACGTCCGCCGTGAGCTCGTCGAAGTAGCCGTCGCCCGCCTTGACGTTCGTACCGGTGCGCGCCTTGTCGTGGAGCGGGTCGCCGGGGCGGGCGTCGCGGTAGGTGTCGAAGTAGAGCAGGGAGTTGTCCCCGTAGTTGCCGCGGTAGGCGTCGTCGATCCAGCCCCAGCTCCCGGCGGCGTCGAGGCCGTCGCCGATGTCCTGGTAGATCTTCCAGGAGATTCCGGCCTCCTCCAGCCGTTCTGGGTAGGTGGTCCAGCCGTACCCCTTCTCCTCGTTGCCGAGCACGGGACCGCCGCCGGTCCCGTCGTTCCCCGTGTACCCCGTCCACATGTAGTAGCGGTTCGGGTCGGTGGCCCCGATGAACGAGCAGTGGTAGGCGTCGCAGACGGTGAACCTGTCGGCGAGCGCGTAGTGGAAGGGGATGTCCCCGCGCGTGAGGTAGGCCATCGTCGTGGGAGTCTTGGCGGGTATCCACCGGTCGTAGCGGCCGCCGTTGTACGCCCGGTGACCGCCCGCCCAGTCGTGGTTGAGGCCCTGGAGGAACTGCATCCCCAGGTCGTCGGCCGTCGGGTGGAACGGCAGGGTCTCCTTGCCGGTCCCGTCAGCCTGGTGCCAGACCGACGACCCGCTGGGGAGGGTCACCGGGCGTGGGTCCCCGAACCCCCGTACGCCCTTCATCGCGCCGAAGTAGTGATCGAAGGACCGGTTCTCCTGCATCAGCACGACGATGTGCTCGACGTCCTGGATCGTGCCGGAGCCGCGGTGTGCGGGGATCGCTGCGGCCCGGTCGATGCTGCTCGACAGAGCGGCGAATCCCGCTGTGGCACCCGCGAGTTGGAGGAAGCGACGGCGATTGAGGTCAGCCATGAGAGTGGGGCCTCTTGGGGTGAGGGAACAGAAGCGAGCAGAATGTTCCAAGAGGACCGGGCAGAAGGGAAGAGGCCGCGACGGTGTCGTGAACAACGGCCGTACACACCGTCACAGGCCTTGCGCCCGCATCCGGACCGCCGGCCCGGGGCCCAGGCCCCGGCCCCGGTCCCGGTCCCGCGAGCGGCACCACGCCCTCCGGCCGTGCCCGGCCCGCGCCCGTCGCGACGGCCCGCGATCCTCCCGCCGACGGCCTCGGCCCGACATGCCGTGCACGATGATCTGCGGTTTGCTGGACAGGAAGCGCGCAGCCGGTGCTACGCCCACAGCCGATGACGAGGCCGCACGCGGCGGGCGCGCGTCAGGAGACGGCGAATGAACCGCGACCCCATGTCAGCGACCCGGCGGGTACAGCGCTCACCGACGGAACGGGCGGCCCGTGGCCGGGCGGCCCGCAGACGGGCGCCGAGGTCCTCGCACGGCGACTACTCCCCCTCCCGCCACCGGCCCGACCCGGTCGACGTCATCGAGAGGCAGTCCGCGACCAGGCTGCCGGAACTGGTCCCGCTGCGATACGGCCGCATGTCCGAGTCCCCGTTCCGCTTCTACCGGGGAGCGGCGGCGATCATGGCCGGAGATCTCGCCTCGACGGCGGACTCGGGCATCCGTGCCCAGCTCTGCGGAGACGCGCACATGCTGAACTTCCGGCTGCTGGCCTCGCCGGAGCGCCAACTCCTCTTCGACATCAATGACTTCGACGAAACCCTCCCCGGTCCGTGGGAGTGGGACGTGAAGCGCCTGGCGGCCAGCCTGGCCATCGCGGGCCGCGAGAACGGCTTCTCCACCGCCCAACGGCGCATGATCGTCCGCTCCACCGTGAAGTCGTACCGCGAGCACATGCGCCGCTTTGCCACCATGCGCACGCTCGACGTCTGGTATTCGCGCGTCGAAGCCGACTCACTCACCGCTCTCGCCTCGAAGCACCTGCGCGGCAGCGCACGCAAGCGTCTGGCCCGTTCCCTGGCCAAGGCCAGGTCCCGCGACAGCCTCCAGGCCTTCGGGAAGCTCACCTCCCTGACCGACGGTGAACGGCGCATCACGGCGGCTCCCCCCGTCATCACCCCGCTCGCCGATCTGCTCCCGGAGGCGCAGAAAGCGCGGACGGAGGAGCAGATCCGCGGCCTGCTGCACCGGTACCGGCAGAGCCTGCCCACCGACCGGCAGCATCTGTGCGCGGAGTTCACCCCGGTGGACATGGCGCGCAAGGTGGTGGGTGTCGGCAGCGTGGGCACCCGGTGCTGGATCGTCCTCCTGCTCGGCCGCGACGGCGACGACCCCCTGTTCCTCCAGGCCAAGGAAGCCGGTGCCTCCGTCCTCTCGCCGCACCTGGGCAGCAGCGACTTCGCCACCCAGGGAGAGCGGGTGGTCGCCGGACAGCGTCTGATGCAGGCGGCGAGCGACATCTTCCTCGGCTGGGAGCGGACGCTGGGCATGGACGGCACGCAACGCGACTTCTACATCCGCCAGCTGCGTGACTGGAAGTTCGTCGCGGAACCCTCGCTGATGTCCCCGCAGGACATGCGCCTGTTCGGTGAACTCTGCGGTTCCACGCTCGCCCGCGCCCATGCCAGGTCGGGCGACAGGATCGCCATCGCCGCGTATCTCGGCGGGGGCGATGTCTTCGACCGCGCCCTGTCCGTCTTCGCCGAGAGCTACGCCGACCAGAACGAACGCGATCACCGCGCGCTCCTGAAGGCGGTCAGGAGCGGCCGGGTCCCCGCGCGCTCCGGCTGAGGGACACGGGGCCGCACCCGGCCCTCCGCTACGGTCCGCCCACGGGCTCCCCCCGGTCCTCCACCCTGCCGCCGGCCGCCAGCAGCGTGATGAGGGCCAGCACGGCCAGCAGGATCAGGGAGAACGACAGGACGGTCAGGACGGTCGGCCGGTTCCAGAGCGCGAACACGAGCGCGATGACGGCCAGCACACCGAGAGTGACCTCGCGGCGACGGGCCAGGACCCAAGTTCCGGCACGGCCGGTACGGATGTCGTGGGCGGCACACCGGCCGGCCACGGCGTCGGCCGCGCGTTCCGCCGCTGCCCGCACACCGCGCGGCAGCCGGCCGGTGCCGGAGAGATAGGCGCCGAGCGCCACGACGACCGCGAGAACGAGTGCGGTGCCGATGCTGTCCTTCAGGAAGCGCACCAGCGTGTCGAAGACGGCCGCCGCGGCCTCCGGCGACTGGACCTGCGACGGAAGGTGGTCGAGGTAGTAGCGGCGTGCGAGGGCCATAGCGACGGCGAGGACGAGACAGGCCGCCGCCGCGCACAGCGCGGTGGTCACCAGCGCCCTGCGGCGGCGACGTGCCAGCAGCACTCCGCCCGCCCCCAGGATCACGGTCAGTACGGGCAGCCAGTTGCCGACGGTGTCGAGCAGGTGGACGGCGCTTCTGGTCTTCTCCAGTTCGTCGGACTGGAACAGGACCATCCGCTTGTCGACCTCGGGAATCCTCTCGGCCGGGGAGAGGCCCGCGTCGACGAGCTCCTGTTTGACCCGCTCGACGGCGGCGCCGATGTCGAGGGTGACGGTCCCGCCCTCCACCTCCACGGAGCCGCGGCCCTCCCCCGTCAGCGCATGGACCACGGAGGAGTGGGCGGCACGGTTCGCCCCGGTCCAGATCGCCTCGAACCTGTCGCTCCGGACGAAGCGGGTCGCCACCTTGGCGACCGCGCGGTCCGCTGCCTCGTCCAGCTGGGGACCCAGCGCCTCGACCGCCGTGGCGACACGGGGCGGCAGCCCCTGGGCCACCAGCCAGGCCCCCAGGTCCGCCGTCACCCGGGTCCCGTCCACGCGGACGTCGGCGGCCTCGGTGATCCGGCGGACGGCGGCCTTCTCGATCGCCGGGTCCGTCGCGAGCGGGGAGACCGTGGACACGTACCGGTCGCTGTCGAGAACGATGTCGTGCACCCAGACCGTGAGCAGCGAGACCGGCACGAGCAGGCACGCGAGCGTGATCAATACGGCCGTGACGGCACTCCGCGCGGCCCGCCCCGCACGGGACCCGCCCGCCCGGGACCCACCCGCCCGGCGCGGCAGCGTCCCGTGGGCGTCGTCCGGCGACTCGTACGGCAGACTCATGGCACTCCCAGGGGGCGGGCTACGGAGAAGGCCCGCTCCCCCACCCATTGGATACACGCCTCCCCGGCAGGGGCGCGTTCGGTTGGGCTCACCGGGGAAGGGGCCGCGGGCCCGTCGTGAACCGGCTCCCTGGAGGCGCGCGGAGCAGGCACCGCGGACTTCGCCCCCGGACACGGAAAAGACCGCCCTCCCACTCAGTGAGAGAACGGCCTCCGACATGCGACCTTCGCTGTCGGGACGACAGGATTTGAACCTGCGACCTCTTGACCCCCGCGTGGTCCCCAACTGGTCCCCACGGGGCTCACGGATGAGGTCCCGCCGCTACCAGGAATCGCTGCTGCACCACTGTTCGTGATCGACCGGCTGCCAGGTCGGCAGTTCCTCCAGTCGGGTGATCACCATGGAGGGCTCGGTGTCGGGAATTCCGCGCCTGCCGTGGATCCGCCATTTGATGTCATGCAATCGGCGAGCTGCACGGCAGTAGGACAGCTGGGAGTCGGTGAGTCTGCGCGTGGCGTAGCCACCACACTTGCTGCACCGGTCGAAGTCGGTGGGAGCCATGAGATCGACGAGGGCGAGGAGGTCATCGTCGGCCACAACCGCTTCGAACCCCTCACCGCCGAGGAAGCCCGCACGTTCCTTGCCGCCGCCAGCGGTCACCAGTTGCAGCCGCTGTTCGAACTCGCTCTGCACACTGGCCTCAGCAAGGGCGAACTCCTCGGCCTGCGCTGGGAAGACCTCGACCTGGCCGGCGGAACCGCCAGCATCCGACGCACCCTCCAGCGCACCAACTCCGGTGGCTTGACCGCCCTCCCGACCAAGTCCCAGAGTTCTGAACGACGTATCGCCCTGCCCACGCCGTGTCTGCACTCCCTCGAACAGCACCGAGACCGGCAGCGCAAGGAACGCGAGGCGGCGGGGACGGGCTGGAAGGACAGCGGCTACGTCTTCACCCGCCTCGACGGCGCCCCGATCGAAGGGTCCACCCTCACCCGGCACTTCAACATCCTGCTCCGCCAGGCCAGACTCCGCCGCATCCGGTTCCACGACCTCCGCCACTCGGCGGCCACCCTCCTCCTGGAGCAAGGAGTGGAACTCGTCGTTATCAAAGAGCTGTTGGGTCACGCCCACATCGGCGTCACCGCCACCGTGTACGCCCACGTCCGACTCCGCCTCCAACGCGACGCCATCGACCTCCTCGGCCGCGCCCTCCGCAACCGCGCCCAGCCCGACAGCGGCAACGAACTACCGCCTTGCGCCCCGCCCGTCCACTGACGTTGCCGTCAACTACTGCCGTCAAGACCCCGAAAAGGCCCCGCTGGATGCTTCAGCGGGGCCTTCTCGTCTTGCGAGAGTGCCAGTTTTGGGGCTGTCAACGCACCCTCTTCGTGCAAACACAAGTCCTGCACGCGGACAAGGTTGCGGCGGTCATGACGTCCTCCGCAAGAAACGTAGCCGCTCTGCGGCCAGATGTCTGACCCGTCTCGCCCGTCCTGATTGACTCAATTGCTCCAAAACCCCCGGTGATGTTGATTCCTTAGAGGCTCGATGCTGCAGCCAGTCAGACCATTCTGAAACCTGATCAGGCGCGAGAGAGTATTCCATCCCTAGCTCACCACTCACGGCCTCCAGAATTCGAATTTCACGCATGCGCAGAACGACCAACGAATGCTTTTCCCTCAGCGATACCCTATCGACCCAGAGAATCCTCTCGGGCGCTGGAACTCGCTCCAGCATCTCCAGGACTACCGACGCGGCGATCGACGGATCAGGCTCTACTCCAACGATCTCCATGAGCCGAACCCACTCGACTGGTGAATCCATCATCCGTCGGTAAACTTCCCAGCGCGCATGCCCACTAGACAGGTCGACGTTTTCGATACCTGCACGACGAGCAATGTCCAGAATGACGGATCTCCAGTCGGAGAAGTTAGAGACATCCACTGCCGCCAGCCAATCTGTATGCAGCCATGCTTTTTCTAATACCCTTGCGGATACTTCCCAGATTATTATCGATGACGCGCTGTTGAACTTTGGTCAGCTGGATATTGGCATCCAGCGGTTTGCCATTCTGCCCGACCTGTATGCCATCCCCCTTGATCCCCGGTCCGATCAAGTGCCCGTGCGCGGGACCATGATCATTGGAGTAAATCTGAAACCGGTACTTCCCATCCCGAAAGACCGTGCCAGAGAAGGAGGCAGGATCGTCCCCACCCGCATTATGCACGAGAACCGGAGTTTCGCCCGCGAGCACATAGTACGTGTGGAGGTCTGCGACGGTGAGGTTGTGGACCGTGGTGGTTGTGGTGCGGTGGGTGGCTGCGGTGATCTGTACCCAGGTGCCATTGCTCGTCCGGAGCCATTGGCCGACGCTGAGTTGATCGGCTTCGATCCAGCGGTTCAGAGCGGGTACCCAGAAGGGGTGGCCGTCCGTGGCCGTAAGGGAATGGGATGTGCCTGTGTCGAGGGTGATGTCGACCAGTTGTTTATCACCCGTGCCCTTGATCAGGGCGGTGACGGGGCGGGGGCCGCTTTCGCCTGTTTCGGGGTCGGTGGCCTGGACCTCGTCGCCGATCCGGATGTCCTTGATCGGTTTGCGAGTGCCGTCGGCCAGGAGGACGGGGGTGTCCGGGGTGAAGCTGTTGCGGGCCTTGAAGCACTTGCCGAGGGAGGCCCACTTGGCCGCGCCCGCCGCACCGAGCATGCCGGTCGCGCAGCCCATGACCGCGGAGGAGCCGACCTGGCCCCAGTCGACCTTGCGGCCCGAGAGGCGTTGGCCGAGCCAGTCGAGGCCGGCTTCGGAGAGGCCGCCGATGACGCAGCCGGCGAGCATGGGGTTGTTGCCGGAGGGGTCGGTGTAGGTGGTGGGTGAACTGAGCGCGTACTGGTAGAGGTTGGTGCCGCCCGCGTGGCCGATGGGGTCCTGGGAGATGAAGCGGCCGGACTCCGGGTCGTAGTAGCGGTTGCGGTAGTACAGGAGTCCGGTTCCGTCGGACTCGCGTCCGGTGAAGGTGTAGGGGTTGGACGATGCGGCGCCCGAGGTGGTGGGCCGACCGTTGGGGTCGTAGGTGTAGCGGGTGGCGACCGTGCCGTCGGTGTCGGCCAGGCCCACAATGGTGCCCAGCGCGTCGGTGAGGTAGATCTGCGTCGCACCGTTTTCGGTGCGGGTCAGGTACTCGTCCAGGCCGGACGTTACGACCGTGGCTGCCGTGGCTCCCGAGGCGTCCTGTTCCACGAGTGGGTTGGAGCCGTCGGTCAGGTACTTCTTCGTGGTGGTGCCGAGGGTCTTCGCGGTGCGGGTGCCCAGTGCGTCGTACGTGAAAAGGCTCGATGCTCCGCCGGTCGCGGTGAGCCCGGACAGCTGGCCGCGGGCGTTCCAGGTATAGGTGCGTTTTCCGTCGTTCTTGAGCCGGCCGTCGGCGTCGTAGGTGAAGGAGCGGCCGTTGAAGGTGGTGACCCGGTTGTCCTTCCCGAACACCGCACCTGTCTCCGCCGCCGGGAGCGCGACCGAGGCGAGGGTGCCGGACAGGCCGGTCTGGAGGCCGCGCACGTCCCTGGTGTAGGTGAGGTCACCGATACCGGCCGCGCCCTTGGCGTAGCCGATGTTCTTGACGGTGCCCGTCCTGTCCAGGGTGGTGGTGCGGGTGATCCCGCCAGGCAGTGCGGCGGTCTTCTCGCGGCCCACCGCGTCCAGGCCGAACGTGACCGATTGGTCGCCGGAGGTGACGGAGGTGAGGATGCTGGAGGTGTCGTAGCCGTAGAGGGTGGTCTTCCCGGCCGCGGTCATCTCCGTGCGCCGGTCCGCCGCGTCGTGGACGTAGGAGACCTCGCCGGTCGGCCCGGTGACCGTCCTCGGCCGGTCGTACACGTCGTACCCGAAGGTCTGCGTCCCGGCCTGGGTGTCCGTGATCGTCTTCGGCAGGTCGACAGCGTCGTAGGCGTAGGTGGCGGTGGACTCGGCCGTACCGGCCACGTTCACGCCGTACTTGGCGTTCTTCGCCCGTCCCAGCAGGTCGTACTCGGCAGTGGCGATCTGGCCCGAGCGGCTGGTCACCTTCGCCAGACGGCCCGCGGGGTCATAGGCGAACAGCGCCTGCGCCCCCAGCGGATCCGTCGCCGACTTGGCCCGGTCCGCGTTGTCGTACGCCCAAGAAGTGGCATTCTGGCGGGCGTCGGTGAGCGTGGTCAGGTTGCCGTTCTCGTCATAGTCCAGGACTGTGGTCTGACCGAGCGGATCGGTGATCTTGCGCGTCTGGTTGAGAGCGTCGTAGGTGAGAGTCGTGAGGGTTCCTGCCGCGTCGGTCAGAGCCGACGGCCGTCCTGCCGCGTCGAGGAACTGGCTGCTGGTACGGCCCTCCGCGTCCTTGACCGACACCAACTCACCGTTCAGATAGGTGTATTCGGTCACCGCCTGGGAGGCGTCGGTCACCGTCTTCACCTGCCCGTCGGGGGTGTAGGTGAGAGCGGTCTTCCGGTTTGCGGGATCGGTGACGGTCCGCAGGTCGCCGTCGGCGTCGTAGCCGAGGACGGTGGTGTTGTTCAACGGGTCGGTGAGGGTGGTGGGCTGGTCGTACGGACCGTCGTAGACCGCGGTGCCGGACTGGCGTGCCTGTGGCGTGCCGGCGAGCTCGGTGGTGCGGGTGATGTATCCGTTGGTGTCGTAGGTGAGTTCGGTGCGGCGGCCGTACGGGTCGGTGACCGCGTCCACGCGGTGGCGCGGCCCCCGGTGGTACTGGGTGGTGCGGGCGAGGGTGCTGCCGTGGGCCTGGGTGTCCTTGATCCCGTAGCCGTCCGCGTCGAACTCCACCCTTCTCACGGATCCGCCGGGCTGGGTGACCGTGGTGGAGGTGACCTTGCCCGCGCCGGTCAGCGTGTACGCGAAGGTGTACTTGGCGCCTTCGGTGAGCGTCTGCTCCTTGACCCGCCCGCTCTCGTAGACATTGGTCATGTAGGTGATGCCGCGGGCGTCCACTGCTGTCTTGATGCGGTTGGACGTGCCGTCGTACGCGTAGCGGCTGATCTTGCCTGCGGGGTCCTTGACGGTTTCCAGGCGTCCGGTGGTGTCGTAGGTGTACTCGGTCGTGCGGCCCGCGTTGTCCCGGACTGACGAGACGCGCTTCTTGGTGTCGTAGGCGAGTGAGATCCAGCGACCACCAGGGGTGGAGATCTGTGTGATCTCGCCCTTGTCGCCGGAACGCGTCAGCTGCACGGCGTTGCCGTGCCGGTCACGAATCTCTTTCAGGGGCGCGTACTGGGGGAAGATCCAGGTGGTGCCGTCACGGAACTTCAGGTGCCACGACCTGTCGCCGCCCCACACGATCTTCGTGCCGTGGTATCCGGACGGGGTTCCGGAGGGTTCGAAGACCGCGTCGGAGTAGCCCGTGCCGGCTGAGGTGCGTACGAAGGGGACCGACTGACCGCCGGGCAGGTACAGGTCGACCTGTTCGTACTGTTTCTTCGAGTGCAGGAAGACGTTGTAGGAGAGGTCGCGCCCGATACCGAAGGCGCGGGTTCGCGTGTCGCCCTGCCAGTAGGTCCGGGTGATCTCTGCCGGGCCGCGGGAGTCGGACACCGCCAGGTCGGTACGCGAGTCGGTCAGCATTCCGGTGGACAGGTCGACGGGGTCGCCGGACAGCCAGTCGACGACGTCCTTCACCCACGGCAGGTCCCAGGGCAGCCAGTCGGGGATGTTGAACATCGCACCATGAAAGGCCCAGACCCGTGTCTTGGCATCGGGCACGACCTGGCGGCCGTCGGCAGACACCTTCCCGTGCCCGTAGACGTACCAGCCCTTCTTCTTCGGGTCGTAGTCCATGAACTCCACGCGGGTGCCGGGAGCTTCGCGTGTGTAGTTCGGATAGATGACCTGCGCACCCTTGGGAAAGACGTACGTGCCGCCCGGCTGCACGGTGAAGTACACCGGCACGACGCTGTTCTCGGGCAGCGGGAACGGCGGCCGGTCGATGGGAATGGCGGTGATCCCCAGCTCCGTGACCGGCTTGCCCTTCTCGTCCCGTACCACCGAACCCTTGGGAATACGGACTTCGAGCCCGGGAATCTTCGGGGTCTTCAGTACGACGTCGGACTTCGCGGGCGCGGCGAAGCTCACCGTGTTCTTGGTGTCGAGGGGCGTCATCCACACCGGGAACCCGAGGTCGACGCTCTGACCGGTCTTCGGGCTGATGTGGATGTCGAAGCGGCCGTACTGACGCTTCCTCGTGTTCGCTGTCGAGCCGTCGACCACCAAGGTCTTCGCGTCAGGGCTGATACCGGCCAGCAGGAACCTGCCGCGGGAGTCGGTTCTGGCCGTCCTGTCGCCGACGGAGACGGTGACCTTCGCCAAGGGCTTGCCGTCCAGCTTCAGCACATGGCCGGTCAGCGCCGTCGCACCCGAGGGCGAACGGAGTCTCCGGGGAGCTTCCGGGCCGTGGCCGCGGCCTGTCACCCAGTCCCGACCGGCTTTCTGCTGCTTGCCCGGCTGCCAAGCGTCCGCCCCCTCGGGAACGATCCGTGCTGCGCCGCTCGTGCCGCCACCACTGTTCGCTCCGGTGGCGGACCGGTCCTTGAGACCGAGAGTTACTTGACCGGTCGACGAACCTATCTGCGCAATCACCAGGGTGTAGGTGCCCGGGGTGAGGGAAGCAAGGGACGCCGAGACGGTCGTTTTGGATATGTACGTGGAGCCTCGGACCTCCCCTGCTGAACCGATCAGCGTCGCGAACCAGTCGAACGGCGACGGGGCCTCGATCTCGAGATCGGGTTTGGCTCCGTTCTGCGCCTCGACCGTGAAGGTGAAATAGGAGTGCACGTGCGGCTGGGAAATCACCGCCGTCCGTTTGGCACCGCCCAGCGTCAGTGTTCCGGCATTCACCCCGGGCACCCTCGATGCGGTCACCGTGCCCGGGGTCATCCGAGTGGGCTGGACCAGAAGCAGATGTGTTCCCTCGGCCAGGGGCGTGGGAAGAGCTACCCCGCCATCTCCCGATGCCGCATTGATGTATCCGGCGCCGTTCACGACCTGGCCAGCGGGGGTGACTCGTGCGACGGTGCCGCCCCTCATCACGTTCGGTCCGGACAGGACGACCGAGATCCCGCTGCTGTCCGCGGCGTGGACGGGAACGATGAGCTGCTGACCGGGCCGTGTCAGTTCCGCCTGTGTGCTGGAGCTGCTGGTGGTGAGGGGCGTGGCTGTTACGGGAGTCGAGAGCCAGAACTTCATCGACCCGGCGGCGGCCGAACTCGGCTGGAGCACCACTGCGTAGTCGTCTCCAGCAATCAGGTCGTTCAAGTGCAGACTGCCGTCGCTGTTCGCGATGACGGCTCCGTACCCTCCAACGTGATTTCCGTTGGCGTCCCGTGCGTTGAGGGAGGAATTCGTCGGGATGGTCACGTCGGTGACGCCTATTCCCACGATTCTGCCGGGCGGTGCGGTGAACTCCGCTTGCACCTGTTGCCCGCGTCGCGCCACCACCGGTACGGAGGCCGCGTCCGGTGAAAGGGAGACCTTGATGTCTGCCGACAGCAGGAGTCCCAGTGTTCCTGCGACCCCCGGGTCGGGATTGACGGTGACGACGTAGGTTCCCGTATCCGGCAGGTTCCCCAACACGATTGTCCCGGAGACTCCGGAAGCGTGGGGCCCTCCCACTCCGACAGTCCCACCGGACGGCGCCTGCACCGTGACGATGGCCGCGCCGGTGAAGGTGCTGTCGAGCGCACCGATCGTGAGATCGTCACCTTGCTGGGCCTCGAAGACGGTGCGCGCCAGCTGCCCCGGCCTAGTCAGACTGACCTGGGTAGGCGTTGCGTCGGTCGGTGCGAGCCGGCCCGCCTCCAACGGCAGAGATGCGGTGACCGTGACGGTCCCCGGCCCCGTGCTTGAGCCGGCCGGCTCGATGACCAGGGAATACGTTCCGGAGACCGGCAGGCCGGTGAGATCCCAGTCGAAGAGTTTGCCGGGACTCACCCGGACGTCCTCAAGCTCGACATCCTGGGGAGAGACCATCCGCAACCGCAGGTCGCCCTTGAACGTCGAGCCGGAGAGATGGAAGCTCAGCAAGTCGCCCGCGTCGGCATCGATCAGCACTCGGGCTCTCTTGTCGGAGGCAGAGATCGAGACCGAGGGCGGATTCTCATCGGTCGGCGACGTACCGACAGTTGTCTCGAACTCGTCTCCCTCCAGGGGAACATCGAAGTAGTCGGGAGCCACCTCCTGACCGTCAGGGGTCTCGACCGTGATCCGCCCTGCCTTGGCGCCTGCGGGGACCTTCACCGTCAGAGCCGTGTCAGTGCGTTCGACGACCTCCGCGATCCTGCCGCCGTTGAAACGCACGACGTTGTCCGTCTTCGCAGACGCGAATCCAGACCCGGAGAGCACTACCGTTGTCCCTGGCGGCCCGGCGGTCGGCGCGTACGAGGTGACGCTGGGCTTGCCCAAGGCAGGGGTGAAGGTCTCTACCGATGCTGCCTTGGCGGCGCCAACTGCTACTGACACCGGCCCCTTGACCGCGCCTAAGGGAACGGTCACCACCAGCCGGGTGGCCGAAGCCGACGTTACCGTGGCCGTCTTCGTTCCGAACGAGACCGTGTTGGAGGCCGCTGTTGTCGAGAACCCCGTGCCGGAAAGAGTGACGCTCGCGCCGGATGCGGCGCGGACAGGAACCAGGGAGAGAACCGACAGGGTGCTCGACGCGAAGCGGTCCACGCCGAGGCGGTTGCCCGCCGCGTCGTAGCGGTAGCGTGCGGTCTCGCCGTCCGGGTCCGTGACACCTACGAGGCGGGATGCCGCATCGTAGGCATACACCGCATTGTTCGTGGTCGGCTCGGCGGCCGCAGGTGCAGTCGGCCCCATGGGGCTGCCCACTGGCGTCGACTCGCCGAGGGTTCCGCCCGGAGTCTGCGAGGACACTGATGATGAGGGGGCGGATGGGGCCGCCTCGGCGGAGACCAGCCCTACCGACAAAGCCAGCCCCAGCACCCCGACCGTGAGTGCCCGCCAGCGTGCGGACGCACCTGTTCCGAACCGTTCGCCGCGCATGCGCACGCCGCCCCTCCCCAGAACCCCCTCATGAGCCACGGATGACCCACGACACCCACACTCCCCATGCGGGCGATCACAAGGTACACACGAACTGTCGCCGTCGAACCGAGAATGAAAAGGTCACGCCAACGCGACACACTCACAGCTGTGTTGACTGTCGTCTCATGATGGAGATCAACTATCCGGAACCTCAGCTCGGAGTGCTCGATCAGACGTCGCCGATTCGCTGCGCCCCCTGGACAGCCTCCGTACACGAGCGTCACGACCCGCGCTCCGGCCCTGCCCGACTGGCAAACCCTCGCCGCACCGGCCAACGCTCTCGTGGCCGCCTCCCACGACCACTACCGCGGCTGAAAGGCCGTCCCGTAGGCCCTCGCCGACGCGCGACGACGGCTACGGCACCTCGCGGCGTCGCCGGAACATCCGCACATACCCAGCGTGCGGATGTCCCTCCGCCTTGCGATGCACCGCATCCCTTGGTTCACCGACGCAGGAGTCCGGGTCCACGCCCTCCGCAGGATCGCCGGCCACGGTTCCCCGACCACCACCCACCGCTACCGCCACCCGGGCATACACAAGATCACGGCCGCCGACGCCGCGCTCTCCGCGCACCTCAGCGTGCTCCGCGCACCACGCTCACTGCCGAGCCCCATCGCCATGACCCGCTGACCCGGTCAAGGACGCCGGACCCGAACTGGCCCCCAAAAAACGATCAAGGGCCGGTTTCGGATTTTCTCCGAAACCGGCCCTGATCTACGACTGTCTCCAGTCGGGACGACAGGATTTGAACCTGCGACCCCTTGACCCCCAGTCAAGTGCGCTACCAAGCTGCGCCACGTCCCGTTGCTTGTCTGACCTGGGCTTTTCCCCTGGCCGAACGCGCATGAGAACAATACCGCACTTGAGCGGGTGCTCACGAACGGCTTTCGCCCTCTTGACCTCGACCTTGGTTGAGGTTGGACACTACGGGTATGACGAACACGACCGCCGCACCGGTGCGCGGCTACCAGGACCTGGACCGTCTGATCGGCCTGATGACGGGCGACGAGAAGCACGGCCCGGCCGCCCATTCCACGCTGGACGCCCTGTGGGTGCTCTACGACCGGGTACTGCGGGTCACACCGGGGACCGTCGCCGACCCCGGGCGGGACCGCTTCCTGCTGTCCAAGGGGCACGGGCCGATGGCGTACTACGCCGTTCTGGCGGCACGCGGATTCTTCGGCGAGGAGCTGCTGCCCGGCTTCGGGTCGTACGACTCGCCGCTGGGACACCACCCGGACCGGGTACTGGTCCCGGGCGCCGAGATCGGCAGCGGCTCGCTGGGCCACGGGCTCCCGCTGGCCGTGGGAACCGTGCTGGGACTGCGGGCGCAGGGGCTCACCGGCCCGCGGGTGTGGGTGCTGACGGGGGACGCGGAGCTCGACGAGGGCAGCAACCACGAGGCGATCGCCTACGCCGGTCCCGCCGGGCTGGAGCAGCTGCACACCCTGGTGATCGACAACGCCTCCGCGAGCCATGCCCTGCCCGGCGGCATCGCCGCCCGGTTCGAGGCCGCCGGATGGTCCACCGTGACCGTGGACGGACGGGACCACGAGGCGCTGTACGCGGGCTTCACCGCACCGCACCCGGGGCGTCCCCTGGCCGTGGTCGCGCAGGTGGCCCCCAAGCACTGACACCGCGCGCCGCACGGGCACGACGCCCATCCGGTCCCGGCCCGCCCGAACCGCCGACACGACCCGCCGCAACGGAGGAACACCCTCATGGACACCATGCGCGACCGCTTCATTTCCACCACCTCACAGCTCCTGGACGAGGACCCCCGGCTGGCCCTGGTGCTGGCCGAGATCAGCCGCGACGGCTTCGGACAGGCCGAGCGGACCCATCCGGACCGGGTGATCAATGTGGGCATCCGGGAGCAGCTGCTGATCGGGGCGGGCGCCGGAATGGCGCTGACGGGCATGCGGCCGCTGATCCACACCTTCGCCAGCTTCCTGGTGGAGCGGCCGTTCGAGCAGGTCAAGCTGGACCTCGGCCACCAGAACCTCGGCGCGGTCCTGGTCAGTGCCGGTGCGTCGTACGACTGGCCGGCCGGGGGCTTCACCCATATGTCCCCGGGCGACGTGGCACTCCTGGACACGCTCGACGACTGGACGGTACTGGTGCCGGGCCACCCCGACGAGGCCGAGACCCTGCTCCGGCGGGCGGTGGTGGGGGAAGGCCGGGTGTATGTCCGGCTCTCCCTCCAGTCGAACCGTCGGGCGCGGCCCGTAAGCGGGGCCGGATTCACCGTCGTACGGGAGGGGCGGGGCGGCACCGTGATCGCGGTCGGGCCCATGCTGGACAACGTCCTGGCGGCGGTCGAGGGCCTGGATGTGACCGTGCTGTACGCCACGACGGTGCGCCCCTTCGACGCGGCCGGCCTGCGGCGCGCCGTCGGTGCGGGTCCCGGCGCCGATGTGGTGGTCGTGGAGCCGTATCTGGCGGGCACCTCGACGGCGGCGGCCAATGACGCGCTCGCGGAGCTGCCCCACCGGGTGCTCGGCCTCGGGGTGGGGCGGGCGGAGCTGCGGCGGTACGGGCAGATGGACGAGCATCTGGCGGCACACGGACTGGACCCGCAGGGTCTGCGCGAGCGGATCACGGGCTTCCTGCCGGCCTGAGCGGCGGCGGGCGGTCGCGGGGAGCCCCGGCCTGAGCGGCGGCGGGCGGTCGCGGGAAGCCCCGGCCTGCGCGGCGGGCGGTCGCGGGGAGCGGCCTGCGCCCCAAGCGCGGGGAGCCCGGCCTGCGCCGCGAGCGCGGGTCACACCGCCGGCCGTCCGCACGCACGGTCAGGTGGCCGTCCCCGTCTCCCCACGCCGCGAGCCCCGCGCGGGCCGTACTCAGTCCGCGCGCACCTGGCCCCGCTCGAAGTACGCCGCCAGTTCCGGGTCCAGTGCGGGCACCGTGGCCGGGGTGCCGCCGTCGCGCAGCGAGGCCGTGGCCCGTACGCCCGCCGCGACCGCCATCCGGGCCGCCACCGGTGAGGTGTCGGTACGGCCGCCCTCCCGGACGAACCGCAGGAACTCGTCCACGAGCAGCGGGTCGGCGCCGCCGTGCCCGGCGTTGTCCTCGGCGGCCGGGATCTCATGGGTCTCGTCCGCCTCGGGGCGGTAGCCGGAGCGCCTGGTGTTCCAGACCCTCACACAGCCGCCGGGGCCGTCGCCGAAGTTCTCCAGGCGGCCCGCGTCGCCGATGACCGTGTAGTTGCGCCAGTAGTCGGGGGTGAAATGGCACTGCTGGTAGGAGGCCAGCACCCCGTTGTCGAGGCGCATGTTGAGCAGCGACACGTCCTCGACGTCGATGACGGGGTTGAGCGCCCGCTGGGTGTGCGGGGGCCAGTGGCCGTCCTTGGTGTACCAGTCGTCCGCCTTGGGCTCCCCCGGCTCGCGCCGGTGCGGGTTGCCGCCGTAGACCATCAGGTCGCCGAGCGCCTGCACGTCCTGGGCGTAGCCGCCGGCCAGCCAGTGCAGGACGTCGATGTCATGGGCCGCCTTCTGGAGCAGCAGACCGGTGGTGTACCGCCGTTCGGCGTGCCAGTCCTTGAAGTACCAGTCGCCGCCGTATCCGACGAAGTGCCGGATCCAGACGGTCTTCACCTCGCCGATGGCGCCGTCGCGGATCAGGTCGCGCATCAGTCTGACGACGGGCATGTGGCGCATGTTGTGCCCGATGTAGAGCCGGGTCCCGGTCTCGTACGCCGTGCGCAGGATGGTGTCGCAGCGCTCGACGCTGATGTCGAGGGGCTTCTCGACGAAGACCGGCTTGCCCGCCCGGAGTGCTTCGCAGGCCAGGTCCGCGTGGGTGTGGTCGGGGGTGAGGACCAGGACCGCGTCGATGTCCGGGTCCTCGATGACCGCGCGGTGGCCGTCGGACATGGCCGCGCCGGGGAAGGCCGCGGCCGCCTCCGTACGGGCGCGGGGGTCCGGTTCCGCCAGCACGGTGACACGGGCGCCGGAGCCGGGCCGGTGGGCGGTGCGGGCGAGTGAGCCGCGCAGGCCGTAGCCGAGCACGCCGATACGGAGGTCGGTCATGGGGGTCTTCCTTCGTTGTTCAGTGGTGCGTGGTGGCCGGTGTCAGGGGTGGACGAGGACCTGGGAGAGGGCGACGCGTCCGGTTCCGGTGACCTTGATCCTCACGGTGCGGGTGCTGCTGTTCAGGTCCAGAACGGTCGGGCGCAGGGACTTTCCGCTGACGTGTACGGACCCCTCGTCCGTGATGACGTCGAAGTCGGCCGTCGTGGACGCGGCGTCGTTCCAGATCTCGATCTGACGGACGCGCCGCTTCGTTCCGAGGTCGACCTGCCACCAGGCTCCCGCCTCGGCGAGGGTGCGGGTGTCGGTGTTGGTGTCCGCGTCCAGGGCGAGGGCGGCGGTGGCCGTCCCGTCGGTCGAGGACTGGGCCGCGGTGCCCGTACGGGCCAGGTCGGTGCGCAGCTGCTCGACGCGTCCGCCGTGGGCGCCGGCCCGGGAGGCGACGGCCAGTGCGGCGGCCGGCAGCCGGTCGAGGCCGGTGAGGTTGTCCGTCATGACGGAGCCGGTGCCGCCGAGGGCGGGGGCCGCGGTGTCGGTCCAGTTGCCGCGGGCGGTGTTCCGGATGCCGTAGTCCGCCCAGTTGGAGACCCACTTGTAGCCGATACGTGTGATGACGTTCTTCTCGACCAGGATGTGCGAGGACTGTTCGTCGAGGTAGATGCCGTTGCCGTCGCGCTCGGTGTTGCCGAAGGCGGAACGGTTGATGTAGTTGCCGGACAGGACGGTGCCGGGCTGGGCTCCCTGGGTGTAGATCGCGCCGCCGTCGTGCTGCTCCTGGGCCACTTCCATCACGTCGGTGATGCGGTTGTCCGTCACCTTGTTGTCGCGCAGGACGGACGTCTGGGCCTCGGGCTGGTTCCAGCCCCAGCCGACGGAGATGCCGGAGTACGGCAGGTGTTCCAGGGTGTTGTGGTCGACGCTCAGCCCGGCCTCGTATCCGGCCCAGATGCCCACCGAGTCGGTGTACTCGACACCGGAGCGGCGGATCGTGTTGTACGCGACGGTGTTCCGTTCGCCCGCGAGCGCCGTGGCGGGCAGCGGCTCCGTGTCACCGACGTACACCGCGCCGGAGGACAGGTCGGTGAAGGAGGACCGGGTCAGGGCGCTGTCCTTGGTGCCGGCTTCGAGGATCGCGCCCGCCCCGCCGAGGTGCTCGAAGCGCGCGCCGTCGATGCTGACACCCCGGCCGCCGCGCACGGTGAGTGCCGCGGCGGGCTTGGTGTAGTAGCGGCCCGCGTGGTCGACGGGGCCGGTGGCGCCGGTGAGGGTGAGACCGGCCTGCGTGCCCGCGTAGCCCTCGTCCGTACCGGGCTGCCGGTAGGCCGCGTACGCGAAGCCGATGCCGCTGACCGTGATGTCGTGGGCGCCGTCCAGGACGAGGAGCTGTTCGGTGTGCGGGGTGACCACCTGGGCGCGGCGCATGTTCTCGCCCACGCGCGGCAGGTATGTGACCGTACGGGCTTCGGAGTTCCAGGTGAACTCGCCGGGTGTGTCGAGGAGTTCGGGAGCGTTCTCGAAGAATGCGACCCCGCTGTAGCGGGCGGAGTCGACCGTGGTGGAGTCCCAGGAGGGACCGGTGCGGTCGGTGCCGCTCGCGGAATTGGTCCAGCAGGGCTGGGCGAAGGTCATGACGTCGCCGCTGACGCCCGCGATACGGCAGTGGTAGTTGCGCCAGCGGACCCGGATCACCGCTTCGGCGTCAGTGGGGCGCTGCCACCGGGCGATGCCGGTGGCGCCGGCGCCGGTCATCCCCGTCCTCGTGGCGTCGCAGACGGCGGCGGCGCAGGCCTCGCCCCGGGCCCGGACGGCCCGCCGTCCGTCGACGAAGAGCTGGCGCGGGGTGACACCCTCGGGGACGGGGGCGGTCCAGGTGCCGTCGGCGCCGCGCCGCCAGCCGGTGAGGTCGCGTCCGCCGGACAGGACGGGACGGGCGCCGGGGGCCGCGGTCCAGGTCATGGTGCGGCCGTTCTTCCCGGAGTCCTCGGCGCCGAGCTCCAGCGGCTCCGTCAGCCGGTACGTACCTCCCTTGAGGAGTACCCGGACGTCCCGGCCGCTCTCGGTGCGGGCCCGGTCCCGGGCGCCTTCGACGGAGCAGGGCCTGGAGGTCGTGCAGGAGGTGCCGCGCCCGTCGGGGCCCGCGTACAGGGTGCGGGTCCCGGGGGCGGCCTGGGCGGTGGGGGCCGCGAGGAGTGCCGCGAGGAAGGTGGTGGTGACGGCTGCGGCGGTTCCCCGCAGGATGTGCGCGGTGCGGTTCACGCGGTGGCCTTCCAGTCGGGGTGGCCGGGCATGGGCGGGTTCACGGCTCCGAAGAGCCAGTCGCGCAGGAACGGGTCGAGCGACTTCCTGCCGGTGACCTTGACGGTGTGCCGGATGAAGTCCTCGCTGGAGACGTTGCCGTCCTTGTGCCGCTGGGGCCACAGCCGCATCACGCGGTCGAAGTCCCGGTCGCCGATCCGCCGGCGCAGGGCGTACAGGACCAGGGCGCCGCCGTCGTAGATGTTGGTGCCGCCGAGCGCCTTGGGCAGTCCGGGCGGGCCGTCCTTGGCACGGATCGCGTCGAGCTTGCCGTAGGTGGCCTTCATCTTGTCGGCGAGGACGGACCAGCCGCGCTCCTCGCCGTAGAGGGCGGCGTAGTAGACGGCGGGGCCCTCGTTGAGCCAGGCCTGCTGCCAGTCGGCGGGGGTCACGGAATCGCCCCACCACTGGTGGACCAGCTCATGGACCATGGTGGTCTCGTAGCCCGGCCGGCCGTTGGCGTCGGGCTTGAACCAGTTGGTGGAGAAGAGCGAGAGGGTCTGGTTCTCCAGCGCGTCGGTGTAGCCGTCGTAGATGTGGACGCCGTAGACGGAGAACGGGTAGCGGCCGAACTTCGCCTCGCACCAGGCCAGATGGTCGGCGGTGCGGGCGACGATCGGGGCGTAGGTGTCCTCCAGGCCCTGGGGCACGATGTGGCGCAGCGGGAGTCCGCGGTGGCCGGTGCCGTACAGGTAGGTGCCCTTGACGACGGCGATGCCGATCAGTTCGGTCGCCATCCGCTCGCGGAGCGCGAAGTGCCAGACGGTGGAGCCGTCGGCGCGCGGGGTGCGGTGCAGCAGATCGCCGTTGGCGGTGGCGACGAAGCCCTTGGGGGCGCTGATGTGGAAGGTCCAGGTCGCCTTGTCCGACGGGGTGTCGTTGCAGGGCAGGAAGGTGTCGGCGCGGGAGGACTGGGCGGCGGAGGCGAAGCCGCCGTCGGTGCCGAACTTCCAGCCGGTGAGACCGAGCCGGGGCGCCTTGCCGTTGCCCCGGTAGCGGACCTCGACGGTGAACGCCCGGCCGTCGCGCAGGGCGTGGGCCGGGGTGACGGTGAGTTCCTGGCCGCTCCGGCCGGCGGTCAGTTCCCAGGTGGCCGTACGTCCCTGGACGGTGATGGCCTCGATGGTGTGGCCGTCGGTGTCCAGGTTGAACGCGGACAGGTCCTGGGTGGCGCGGGCGTTCATCCTCACGATGCCGGTGAAGTCGTACGTCACCGGGGTGAAGTCGAAGGTGAGGTCGTAGTGGAGGACCTGGTAGCCGCCGTTGCCGAGCGTCGGGAAGAGCGGGTCGCCGACTCCGTCCGAGCCGGGCCTCGGGTCGAAGCGGTGCGGGCGGGCCGTGGCGGGCGTACCGAGGACGGGTACGGCCACGGCCGCGGCGACCGCCGCGCCGCCGAGCCCGAGTAGTGAGCGTCGCGTCGTCACTTCGTCCCCTTCTGGAAGGCCTCTTCGAACTCGCCGCGGGCCTGCTCGCCGCCCTTGGCCAGGTAGTCCTTGAGCAGCTGGTCGTACGCGGACATGGGCTTGCGGCCCGCGACGATGTCCTTGAGCGCGTCCTGCTTGAACGAGTAGAGGCTGCCGTAGCCCTTGGAGTCCCAGGTGGGAGAGGAGTACTGGAGCGTCGGGTCCTGCTCCATCATCGGGACCATCGTGGTGAACGCCTCGTGGACGTGGCGCACGCCCTGCTCGGAGTCGGCGCTGTAGATGGCGGGGACGGCGGAGGCCATGAACTTCCACGGCACCGTGACGTCCTGGGTGCCCTGCTTGGTGAGCGCCGGGTTGCCCTTGGCGTCGCGGGTGAAGTCCGTTCCCTCGACGCCGTAGTTGATCAGCGTGTACTCCTCGCTGCCGAACGGCGAGGCGGCGAAGTCGGCCAGCGCGAGAACCTGTCGCACCCGCTCGCCGGACGCCTTCTTCACATGGGTGTTCTCCAGCTTGACGTTGTCCATCCAGGCGACGGCGCTGTCGCCGAACGGCACGAAGGGGCGCGGGTCGTACGTCTTGTCGATCGCCTTCATGGCGGCGATGTAGCCGACACCGGGCGCCAGGTAGGTGGGCATGCCGTCGTAGACGTACGCCCCCTTGCCGTTCTTGAACATGTCCGTGTACTGGGCCTTCTGCGCCCCGGACATCTGGAGGGTGCCGGGGTAGTAGCAGCCCGACTTGTACAGCGAGCGTGCCGTCTCGATGGCGCTGCGGTACTCGGGGGTCTCCAGGTCGAGGGTGAATTTCCCGCTCTTCGCGTCGAGCCGCCAGGAGTACGGCGCTCCGGCCGACATCGCGAGCACGTTGTTGGCGCCCGCGATGATGGCGTACTGGTCCTTCTTGGGACGCGTCAGCTCCTTGCACGCCTCGACGAAGCGGTCGAGGCCGGTGATCTGGTCGAGGCTCGTGATGCCGATCTCCTCGAAGAGATCGTGGCGGTAGAAGCCGGCGCCGCCGGTGCCGGTGCGGGCGATCGGTATGCCGTAGAGCTTGCCGCCGAAGATCGCGGCCTGCCAGGCGCCCTTCGGGATCGCGGCGAGGTTCGGGTAGTCCTTGATCCTGTCCCCGGCGAGGTACGGGGTCAGGTCGGCGCACTTGGCCTGGAGGAAGGCGGACTTGTTGTCGACGCCGCCGACCTCGGGGTACATGAAGAGGTCGGGCAGGCTGTCGCTGGCCACCATCGTGGAGAACTTGGTGCCGTAGTCGTCTGCGGGGACGGCGGTGATGTTCACCTGGCCGCCGAGAAGCTTCTCGATGCTCTGCCAGGCGGCGTTCTTGCCCCGGGCGGGCGGCGGCGGCGAGAAGGTCTCCATGGTGGCGCTGATCGGGGCCGCCCCCTTGAGCGGGGTGTTCTTCGTCGCGCGCAGCGGCTTGGCCGGGTAGCCGAAGAAGCCCTGCGGCACCCCGGCGGCGGTCGCGGCCAGGTCGGGCTTGAGGCCGATGTTGCGGATCGCCGTGGTGGGCAGCAGCGAGGCGCTCTTGGCCTCCGCCTTGGCCACGGTGCCGCCGTCGCCGCAGGCGGCGAGCAGCGGGGCGGCGGCCAGCCCGAGACCGAGGCCCGCACCCATGCGGAACAGGGATCTGCGGTTGATGGGGGTGGAGCTCGACACAGGATCTCCTTGGGAGAGGGGGAGGAGGAACGGTCCGGGGCGGTCGTGCTCAGCCCTTGATGGCGCCGGTGAGCACGCCCTTGGTGAAGTAGCGCTGGAGGAAGGGGTAGACGAGCAGGATCGGTACGACGGCGATCACGAGGACGGCCATCTGCACGGCCTGCTGCGGTGCGAGCGCCTCGCCGGCCGAGGCGCTGTTGAGGCTCTGGCCCTGGAGGACGTAGGTCCGCAGCACCATGGGCAGCGGCCACTTGTCGGAGTCGTTGAGGTACAGCAGCGCGTTGAAGAAGGCGTTCCAGTAGGTCACCGCGTAGAAGAGGCTGATCACGGCGAGGACGGCCTTGGACAGCGGCAGGACGATCCGTACGAGGATGCGGAAGTCCCCGGCGCCGTCGACCTTCGCCGCGTCGTACAGCTCCTCCGGGAGGTTCATGAAGAAGGACCGCAGGACGACCAGGTTGAAGGCGCTGACCAGGGTGGGCATGACGAGCGCCGCGTAGGTGTCGTACAGGCCGAGGCCCTTGACCAGGAGGAAGTTGGGGATGATGCCCGCGTTGAAGAGCATGGTGAACAGCGCGATCATCAGGATGAAGCGGGAGCCGGTGACGTCGCGGCGGGAGAGCCCGTAGGCCATGCCGACGGTGACGAGCAGGCTGGCGAGCGTGCCGAGGAGGGTGATGCCGATACTGACGAGCAGCGCCCGGCTGACGACGCCGCCGGTGAAGATGGTGCGGTAGGCGTCCAGGGTCGGGTGGTCGGGCCACAGGACGAGGCCGGTGGAGCGGATGATGTCGCTCTGCGAGGCGAAGCTCGTGCCGATCACTCCGAGCAGCGGATACGCGACGGCGGCGACCACGACCACGATGGCCAGGCCCTTGGCGAACCGGCCGAGCCGGGTGGGCCGTTCCATCCACGGCGGACGGCCGTCGGACGTCGCGGCGCGGCCGGAGCGGGCGTTACGGGTGGTCTTCTTCGCCGGTTCCGTGCTGGGGACGGGACCGGCGGGCGGCTTCTCAGCGGTCAGCACCGCGGTACACCCCTTCGTGGCCGAGGCGGTGGGCGAACTTGTTGGCGCCCAGGACGAGTGCGGTGCCGATGACCGCCTTGACGAGTCCGACGGCGGCGGCGACGCCCCAGTCGTTGTCCTTGATGCCGTGGTAGTAGACGTAGGTGTCCAGGACTTCACCGGCGTCCGGGCCGACCGCGTCGCGCTGGAGCAGGATCTGCTCGAAGCCGACGGAGAGGATCTGCCCGAGGTTGAGGATGAGCAACAGGATCAGGACCGGTGCGATGCCGGGCAGGGTGACGTGCCAGAGGCGCCGCCGGGGGCCCGCGCCGTCGATCGCGGCGGCCTCGTACTGCTGTTTGTCGATGTTCAGCAGCGCGGCCAGGATGATGATCGTGCCCCAGCCGGCGTCCTTCCAGGCCACTTGGAGGGTGAGCAGCCAGGGGAAGACGTCGGGGTCGCTCATCATGTCGTAGCGCGGGAGCCCCATCCCTCCCAGCACGTCGGGCAGGAGACCCGCGCCGCCCAGGATCTGCTGGAAGATCGAGACGATGATGACCCAGCCGATGAAGTGCGGCAGATAGACGACGCTCTGCACGAAGCGCCGCAGCCGCTCGCTGACGATGCTGTTGAGCAGCAGGGCCAGGGCGATCGGGATGGGGAAGAAGAACACCAGCTGGACGAGGGCGATCTCCAGGGTGTTGAAGGTCGCGGACCAGAAGGCCGCGTCACCGAACGCCGCCGTGAAGTTGGAGAAGCCGACCCAGACGCTGTGCATGTAGCCGAGGTAGGGCTGATAGTCCTGGAACGCCACGACGTACCCGAGCAGCGGGACGTAGTGGAAGACGATGAAGTACAGCAGTCCGGGCAGCGTCAGCAGGAGCATCACGCGGTCCCGCTTGAGGCGCTGCCTGAGTGTCAGGCGGTGCTGTACGGGTGCGGTTGCCGGGCCGGAGGGCGACGGGGCGGTCGGCGGTGCGGGCGCTTCGGCCCCCTGCCGCCGTTTTGACCGCTTTTCCCGCGGCAGCGGAGGTGCTGTTTCAGCCATGGTGCGTCCTGTTCGGCTGGGTGGCGCGTGGTGAGCCTTCTGCGGCGGCAAGTTAGTAAGCGGTTAACCCAAAGGTCAAGAGATCTGAGGAAAAGGCTGCGATCCGGGATCATCGCGAGATCAATTCCGGGGGAACAGAACCATCAATTCGCGCACCAAATAGGGCAATCAGCTTCGAGTGTCGCTTGACGCTCGGCCGCCCATGTCCCTAGCGTGCCGGTCATTCCATAGAACGCGATTACTGTCCGGAGGCAGGGTGCGAACCACCGAAGAGGCACCGGCTCGATCCGGTGCCGATGCCGCGACACCGCCCCCCGAGCGGCCGCGCACGGTCCTGGTCATGAGCCCCGGGCTGCTGGACGACGTCTTCCCGCCCCCGGTACGGGCCCGGCTCGAAGAGATCGCCGAACTGCACAACCCCACGGTGATCAGCGAGTTCGACTCACCGCAGGCCGCGGCGGCACTGGCCGGGGCCGAGGTCCTGCTGACCGGCTGGGGCTGCCCTCCCGTGGACGCGGCGCTGCTGGCCCGTGCGCCCCGGCTGCGGGCGGTGATCCACGCGGCCGGCACGGTGAAGACGTTCCTGTCACCCGACGCCTTCGACCGCGGCATCGTCGTCTCCTCCGCGGCGGTCGCCAACGCCGTGCCGGTGGCGGAGTACACGCTCGCCGCGATCATCATGGGCGCCAAGCGGGTCTTCCCGCTGGCCGAGCTGTTCCGCACCCGGCGCACCCACCGCACCGGAGCCGACCTCGACCGGCAGCACTGGCTCGGCACGCACGGGCTGACCATCGGCGTGATCGGCGCCTCCCGGATCGGCCGCCGGGTCATCGAGCTGCTGAGGGTGCTGGATGCCGAGGTGCTCCTGTACGACCCCTACGTCGGGGCGGCCGAGGCGGAGCTCCTCGGCGTCACACCGGCCGATCTGGACACACTGGTGGCGACGAGCGACGTGGTCACCGTGCACGCCCCCGACACCCCGGAGACCCAGGGGCTGATCGACGCCCGCCGGATCGGGCTGATGCGTCCGGGAACCCTGCTGGTCAACACCGCGCGCGGCCCGCTGGTGGACACCGAGGCGCTGACCGCGCACCTGGTCAGCGGCCGGCTCGACGCGGTCCTGGACGTCACCTTCCCCGAGCCGCTGCCGTCGGACCACCCCCTGTGGGACCTGCCGAACGTCTTCATCACCCCGCATCTGGCGGGTGCCCAGGGCAACGAGATCGGGCGCCTGGGCGCGCTCGCCGTCGAGGAACTCGCCCGGTACGCGGACGGATCACCGTTCGCCCACCCGGTGCACCGGGCCGACCTGGGGAGGATCGCATGAACCCCACCGCCCCGCAGGCTCTAGGCTCGGCGTCACACAACAGCCAGGGGGTGAGCCGGATGCGCCGGCAGAGCACGGCCGCGGACGGACAGCGGCGGGCGACGGTCACGGATGTGGCGCGGCGCGCAGGCGTCTCGACGGCGACCGTCTCCCGGGTCCTGAACCGCAACTACCCGGTGGCCGAGGCCACCCGGGAGCGGGTCGAGTCCGCCATGCGCGAGCTCGGCTATGTGGTCAACGCCCATGCCCGCGCGCTGGCCGGGGTCTCCAACCGCACCGTCGGCATCATCGTCAACGAGGTCATCGACCCCTTCTACGCCTATATCGCCCGGGGCGTGGAGCGGGAGGCCGCGCTCGGCGGCCGGCTCTGCCTGGTCTGCTGCACCCAGGGCGACCCGCAGCGCGAGCTGGCCTTCATCGACCTGATGCACGAGCGCCGGGCCGACGCGGTCGTGGTGGTCGGCGGCAGCATCGCCGACCGCGGCTACACCTCCGAACTGGCCCGCCGGGCCCGGGAGCTGGACGCGGGCGGCTCGAAGCTGGTGCTGTGCGGCAGACCGCCGCTCGACGATCCCGCCCCGACCGCGGCGGTGGAGTACGACAACGAGGGCGGCGCCTTCGCCATCACCGACCATCTCCTGATGCAGGGCCATGAGCGGATCCTCTACCTGGGCGGCCCGCCCAAGCTCTCCACCACCCGCGACCGGCTCGCCGGACATCTGCGGGCCCTGGAGCTGCGCGGGGTGCCCCAGGACCGCGACCTGGCGCAGCCCGGCGCGTTCAGCCGCGGCTTCGGATACCGGAGGATGGCCGAACTCCTGCGGGACGGGCCGGACTTCACGGCCGTTTTCGCCGCCAACGACATGGTGGCCGCCGGGGCGGCACAGGCCCTGGAGGAGGCCGGTCTGCGGGTGCCCGAGGACATCTCCCTGGTGGGGTACGACGACATTCCGGTCGCCCAGGAGCTGCGGCCCCGGCTGACCACGGTCCACGTACCGCTGGAGGAGATGGGCCGGCAGGCGGTGCGTCTGGCGGTCTCCGGCGACGACGACTGGCGCGAGCCGACCACGGGTGCGCTGAGGCTCGGCACCCACATCGTGGTGCGCGACTCGGTGGCTCCGAGGGCGGGACGCGGCAGCAGGACATGACGGGGGTGGGCGGGGCAGGTGCTCGGCTCAGGTGACGGCGGCCGGCCGGACCTGTGCGGAGGCCGCGCTCGTGCCCGTACCCGCGTCGGCCGTCGGCCGGGTGAGACCGCTTACCGGGCTCCGGCTCCCGCTCGGCCATAGTAAATCGTAGTAACTTCCCCACTCCCCTTGCGGCTTTGTAGCAACCGCTTACATGCTGACGGCGGGTTCATCACCCCCGCACGCTTTGGCCCCTCACTCATTTCTGCAGGGAGAGTTCCGCATGCGCTTCTCCGCCTCAGCCGCCACGGATGCCACCGCTGCCGCCGCGGCCACCCCCGTAGGCCGCCGATCCGTCCTCGCCGCGGCAGCCAGTGCCGGGGTCCTGGCCGCGCTGGGCGCCGCCGCGGCACCGGCGGCCGCCCGCGGCTCCGCGACGGCGTCCGCCCACCGGCCGGTCCGGGTCACCGTGACCGCCCGCCCCGCGGCCGAGTCCGAGCGGCTGCGTCTGGCCCAGGCCCTGCGCAGCAGCGAGTTCCAGCCCACCGGCCGCTATGTCGCGCCGGGCACCGCACTGAGCCTCACCGTCCAGCCGCACGACGGCCTCGTACCGACCCTCTGGATCGGCGCCTGGGACTACTACGGCGAGATCAAGGAACCGCGCGGCTACCCGCTCACCGCGGGCGCGAACACCGTCACCGACCCGCACGGCGGCCCGGTCTATCTCACCCTCACCGGCAGCGGCGAGCGGGCGGGGGTGCTGTTCAGGTCCGGTTCCGTGGCCATGCCCGTCTTCACCCTGGGAAGCACCCACGAGGCCGGTTTCCAGCAGCAGCTGGACACGCTGACGGACTCCCCGTACGTCGAGCTCCACGCACCGCACACGATCATGACACTCACCCGTGAGGGCGCGCTCCTGTACCGCGGCGAGGACCACGCCGCCCTGCTGCGGCTGGTCGAGCGGATCATCGACTCGGCCGCGCGGGTCAGCGGGCTGGACGGCTCGAAGCCGGTGCACCGGCGCAAGGCGGGCCCGTACCACTTCACCGAGGTCAGCAAGGTGCCCACCGGGGTCGGCGCCTACGCCACACACGGGTACAACGGCTTCCCGCGCGCCTACCTCGACCGGGCGACCACCGTGGAGGGGCTGCGCACCCGCGGCTGGGGGCTCTACCACGAACTGGGGCACCTCCACCAGCAGATGGCGTACAAGCCGGGCGGCCTCACCGAGGTCACGGTGAACATCTACTCGCTGGCGGCCCAGCGTGCCCTGGACCAGCCCTCCAACCTGCTCACCGTCGACCCGGCGACCGGGCTCACCGTCTTCCAGACCTCACGGGCCAAGTTCGGTACGGCCGGACTGACGTACGAGAAGTCCTTCAGCGCCTACGAGAAGCTCGTCCCGCTCCGGCAATTGGAACTCGCCTTCGGCGACGACTTCTGGCCCCGGCTGCACAAGCTGGTGCGCGAGGAGAACCCGCAGTCCGACTACACGGAGAACGACAAGCGCTACCGGGCACTGGCGACCTGCTCCAGCCGCGTCGCCGGCCATGACCTCACCGACTTCTTCCTCACCACCTGGGCCTTCCCGGTCGACGCCGTCGGCAGGGCGGAGCTGGCGGCGCTGAACCTGCCGAAGCCGCCCGTGGACCCGAGCACCCTCAGCGACTGAACACACGGGAAGAGAGCCGGCAAGGAGCCAGCATGGACATGAGCAGAAGGACCCTTCTCGCCGCCACCGGCGCCACGGCCGCCACCGCGCTCGTCGCGACGGCAGGCCCCGCCTCCGCCACCGGGCGCGCCGCCGCCGCGCCGGATCCGGACGACTTCGCCACCCTTCTCGGACGGGCCGAAAGCCTTCTGACCGGGGGCGCGTTCGATCCCGCGGACGCCGACTTCGCCACCGCGGTCGCCACGCTCGACACCACGGCGCGCGGTCTGTGGAACTCCCTGGACCGGACCGCCGGCCGGACCGCGCTGTGGCCCGACCTCGCGCCGGTCACCGACGCCGGCAATTTCGGCCAGAGCTACACCCGGCTGCGCACGATCGCCACCGCCTGGGCCACCCCCGGCACCTCGCTCACCGCCGACACGGAGGTGGCCGACGCCCTCGTCGCCGCCCTCCGCTTCACCCATGACACCGCGTACAACCCCGCCAGGCCGGAGAAGGGCAACTGGTGGTTCTGGGAGATCGGCGCACCGCGCGCCCTGATGGACTGCTGTGTGCTGCTGCGCGAACGGCTGCCCGCCGCAGATCTGGCGGACCATCTGGCCGTCGTCGACCGGTTCTGCCCGAACGCGGACCGGCGCACCAACTCCCCCACGCTCGCCGAGACCGGCGCCAACCGCACGGACAAGGCGGTGATCGTCGCGCTGCGGGGGCTGCTCGGACGGGACGGGGCCAAGCTGGTCTCCGCCCGCGACGCCCTCTCCGACGTACGCGACGGAGGACGCAACAGCCTCTTCCGGTACGCCGCCTCGGGTGACGGGTTCTACGAGGACGGCTCGTTCGTCCAGCACGACGTGGTCGCGTACACCGGTACGTACGGCACCGTCCTGCTGAGCGGCTGCGCCCATCTGCTGGCGCTGCTGGCCGGTTCGCCGTGGGCCGTCGCGGACCCGGCGGTCTCGGTGATGTACGAGGCCGTCGAGCGGTCCTTCACGCCAGTGCTCTTCGACGGTCTGATGATGGACGCGGTGCGCGGACGCGCCGTCTCCCGGGAGCGGGCGGGCGACCACCGGGACGGGGCGGCGGCCGTGTCCGCGATCCTGCTGCTGGCGACGGGCGCGCCCGCCGCGTACGCCGGCCGGTGGCGCTCGGTCGTCAAGGGCTGGCTGACCCGTAATCGGACCGCGCCGTTCACCGCCTTCGCATCGCTCCCCCAACTGGCCCTGGCCAAGGCCGTCCTGGACGACCGCGGGATCGACGCGGCGCCGCGTACCACGGGCCTGTTCGTCTTCGCCGACATGGACCGGGTGGTGCACCGGCAGCCGCGCTGGGCGTACACCCTGTCGCTCTCCTCGAAGCGGATCTCGGCCTACGAGGCGGGCAACGGCGAGAACCTGCACGGCTGGTACACCGGCGACGGCATGAGCTATCTCTACGACGCCGACGACCTGGGGCAGTTCAACGACGGTTTCTGGCCCACCGTCGATCCCTACCGGCTGCCCGGCACCACCGTCGTCACCGGGCGGCGCGCCGATCTCGGCACCGGCGGCGGGACCTCCACCTACCGGCCGTCCAACGCGGTCGCGGGCGGCGCGGTCCTCCACTCCCGGTACGGCGCGGCGGCGATGGAACTGACCGGTGCCCCGGGTACGACGCTGCGGGCGAGGAAGTCGTGGTTCCTGCTCGACAACGCCGTGATCGCGCTCGGCGCGGGGATCACCTCGGGCGACGGGCAGCCGGTCGAGACGGTCGTCGAGAACCGCGGCCTCGGTGCGGACGGCCGGCACCGGCTGATCGTGGACGGTGTCCGGCAGCCGTCCTCGCAGGGCTGGTCCAGGGATTTCGACCGGGCCCACTGGGCGCACATCGAGGGGGTGGGCGGCTATGTGCTGCCCGAGGGCGCCGCGCTGCGCACCCTGCGCGAGGAGCGCACGGGCACCTGGCGTTCCATCAACACCGGTGCGGACACGGGGGGTTCGGACACTCCGCTGACCCGTCGCTATCTGACGCTGTGGGTCGACCACGGGGTCTCCCCCACCGACGCGCGGTACGCCCATGTGCTGCTGCCCGGGGCGTCGGCCGCCGCCACGGCCGTCTGGTCGCACTCCAGGCCCGTGCGGGTCCTCGTCAACGACGCGGGCGCGCAGGCGGTCGAGGTGCGCAGGCAGGGGCTGACGGCGGTGAACTTCTGGGCCGCGGGCACGGTCGGCGGGATCACCTCCTCCGGTCCCGCGTCGGTCCTGGTACAGCGGCGCGGTCCACGGATCTCGGTCGCCGTGTCGGACCCGGGCCGCACCCTGACCGGCCTCACCGTCGAGCTGCCGCACCGCGTGCGTACGGTGGACAGCGCCGATGACACCGTGAGCGTGGTGCCGGGCCGCCGCCCGGTCCTCACCGTGGCGGTCGGTGGCTCCCGCGGCCACACCCACCGCGCCGAACTCGTCCAGTAACCCACTCCAGAGGAGCAGCACCACCATGTCCGTCGCCCCGCATCTGCGTCTGCCGCCGCCCGACCGGCTCCTGTCCTCCCGCACCGGCTGGACCCGGGCCCACTGGGAGGTGACGGCGGACCGGATGCTGGACGCGCTGGTGCCGTACGCGACCCCCGGCCTCGCCCAGTACCGGCTGCCCGGCCGGTCGAGCTGGTCGGGGGTCGTCTCGGACGGGCTGGAGGGGTACGCCCGCTCCTTCCTGCTCGCCGCGTGCCGGATCGCGGGGGCGGGCGGAGCGGTCGACCCGGCGCTGATCGAGCGGTACGCGACGGGGCTCGCCTCCGGTACGGACCGCGACAGCGGCGAGTCCTGGCCGGAGCTGACGGACTGCTCGCAGCAGATGGTGGAGGCCGCCTCGATCGCGGTCGCCCTGCACGAGACCCGGCCGTGGATCTGGGACCGGCTGGACGCCCGGGTCCAGGAGCGGGTCGTCGACTGGTTCTCCGGGTTCGTGGGCGGGCGTACCTGGGACAACAACTGGCGGCTGTTCCAGGTGGTGTCCGAGCAGTTCCTCGCCTCGGTGGGCGCTCCCCACAGCCGCTCCGACATCGAGTCCAGCCTCGACAGGATCGAGGACTGGTACGCCGGTGACGGCTGGTACACGGACGGGGACGGGCGGAACTTCGACTACTACATCGGCTGGGCGATGCATCTGTATCCGCTGCTGTGGTCGCGGATGGTGGGTCCCGGTGACGACGGGGGCCGTACCGCCGTCTACCGGGACCGGCTCAGCCGGTTCCTGGAGGACTACCCGCACTTCTTCGGTGCCGACGGCGCTCCGGTGCACCAGGGGCGCTCGCTGACGTACCGGTTCGCCGCTCTCGCTCCGGTGTGGATGGGCGCGCTGGCCGACTGCACCCCGCTGGCGCCGGGGCTCACGCGCCGGCTCGCCTCCGGCACCATGCGGCACTTCGCCGAGCGCGGGGTGCCGGACGAGCGGGGGCTGCTGACGCTCGGCTGGTACGACACGTTCCTGCCGGCCACCCAGCCGTACTCGGGGCCCGCGTCCCCGTACTGGGCCAGCAAGGGCTTCCTCGGGCTGCTGCTCCCGGCGGACCACGCGGTGTGGACGGCGCGCGAACTGCCGCTGCCCGTCGAGGAGTCCGACCGGTACACCGCGCTGCCGGCGCCCGGCTGGCTGCTGCACGGCACCCGGCACGACGGCATCGTCCGGCTGGTCAACCACGGCAGCGACCACAATCCGCCGTACGACCCCGCGGACGACCCGGCGGACGGCGAGGAGGACCCGCACTACGCGAAGCTCGCCTACTCCAGCGCGACCGCGCCCGAATCGGCCCCGCACGCGGCGGCCCGGGGCATCGACAACCATCTGGCGCTGCTCGCCCCCGACGGCACCCCCAGCCGCCGCGGCCGCGTCCACCCGCTGCGCTGCGAGGGGCGCACGGCGGCTTCCTGGTACGCGGCCCGGCTGCCGGGCGACGAGCAGAGGTACCGGATCGCGACGACGAGTGTGCTGCACGGCCCGTGGGAGATCCGCGTCCACCACATCGACGCGCCCGAGGGGGCGGCCGTGCGGGAGGGCGGTCACGCGGTGGCGCACGCCGAGCGCCCGGTGGCGACGTCCGGGCCCGGGTGGGCCATGGCCCGTACGGCCGACGGGCTGAGCAGCGCGGTGGTCGCGCTGTACGGCTGGGAGGGAGCGACGGGCGCCGACGGGAGCGGGGCGGAGGCGGCCGGGGCGGAGGTGGCCAGGGATGTGCAGTCCAACGCGTACGGCCCGTATTCCGCGATCCCGTATCTGCGCCGGGACCGTCATCCGGGCGGCCGGAGCGTCCAGGTGTCCCTGATCGCGCTCTCCCGCGACACCCTGCATCCACGGGCGCTGCGGGACTCGGTCTCGGTGCGGGTGGCCGCCGGTGGGACGTCGGTGGTGCTGGCCTTCCTGGACGGCACGACGGTCGAGGTGACGGACTGACCGGCGACTGACCGGCGACGGGCCGGGGCCGGGGAGCGGACGGCGGACGGCGGGCGCGGGGGGGAGCGGGGTGGCGGCGCGGTCAGCGCGGGGACGCCCCCCTGCGGTCGATCTGGACGACGATCTCCTGGGCCAGCGACTTGATGGTGGCGAGCCCGGCCCGCCCCCAGGGGCGCGGCACGGTGTCGACGGCGCAGACGGTTCCCAGGGCGATGCCCGTGCGGTCGATGAGGGGCGCTCCGAGGTAGGAGCGGATGCCTATCTCGTCGACGACCGGATTCCCGGCGAAGCGCGGGTAGTCGCAGACGTCGTCCAGGACGAGTGCCTTGCGCCGGACGAGAACGTGCGGGCAGTAGCCGTGGTCGCGGGCCATGTAGCGGGCGCTTCGGCCGCTGCCCGCCGCGGCGGCGCCGAGGTCGGTGCCGCGCCGGTTGCCCGCGGGGGTGTGCAGCCCCGCGAAGAACTGCCGGTTCTCGTCGATGAAGTTGACCATCGAGAAGGGGGTCGCGGTCACTTCGGCGATCTTGTCGGCGAAGTCGTCGAAGCTCTCGAAGGAGGTGTCGGCCCGTTCCCCGAGACCGAGGGCGCGCAGCCGCTCCGTGCGGACGAGACCGTCCCGGTCGACCGGCGTCAGCAGGAGGCGGCCGCCGGAGTAGTGGTTCATGGATGGGCTCCGAAGGTCTGGAGCGGGGCGGGGGCCGACGTGGCGTTGATGAGGTGCTGGACCAGGGTGACCAGCGCGCCCGTGCCGGAGCTGGCGATCCGCGCGTCGCAGAGGACGACCGGCACCTCGGGTCCGAGGTCGAGCGCGGCCCGTACCTCGTCGGGTTCGTAGCGGTAGGCTCCGTCGAACTCGTTGACGGCGACGATGAATCCGATCCCGCGCCGCTCGAAGAAGTCGACGGCGGCGAAGCATTCCGCCAGGCGCCGGGTGTCCGCCAGCACGACGGCCCCCAGCGCGCCTTGGGAGAGTTCGTCCCACATGAACCAGAAGCGCTCCTGGCCGGGTGTGCCGAAGAGGTAGAGCACGTGCTGGTCGGAGAGCGTGATCCGGCCGAAGTCCATGGCCACGGTGGTGGACGTCTTGGACTCGACGCCTTCGAGGCTGTCGGTCGCCGCGCTGACCTGGGTCAGCAGTTCCTCCGTGCTCAGCGGGGCGATCTCGCTGACCGCGCCCACGAACGTCGTCTTGCCGACGCCGAAGCCTCCCGCGACCAGGACTTTGAGGGCGACGGGAAAGAACGCGGAGGTTCCGGTGCTGTCAGAGCTGTCGTCGTAGACCATCGAGCACTGCCTCCAGCAGGGATCGGTCGGTGGGAAGGTCATGGAATGCGGGGGCGTGGGCGGTGACGGCTCCGCAGTCGACCAGGTCGCACAGGAGGACCTTGGTGACGACCGCGGGCAGTCGCAGGAGTGCGGCGATCTCGGCGACGGACATCGGCTCCTTGCACAGAGCCAGGGCCTCGGTGTGCTCGGGGCCGAGAGGGATCCGGGGCTCGCTCCCGGTCGCCATGATCAGGGAAAGCAGGTCGAGCGTGGCCGACGGCCGGGTGCGGCCGTTGATCACGGTGTACGGGCGGATGAGCCGGCCGGCCGCGTCGTCCAGCAGGGGCCCGTCCTGCCCGGCCGGCATCCTCACAGCCCCGGAGTGAACGGCGCCCCGGCCGTCTGCCGCAGCGGGGTCACCAGATAGGGCCGGACGCTCTTGACCAGCATGGCCATCTCGTAACCGAGCACGGCGGCGTCCGCCTCGCGCCCGGCCAGGACGGCCAGACATGTGCCGGATCCGGCGGTGGAGACGAACAGCAGCGTCGCGTCCAGCTCGACGACCACCTGCCGCACGTCCCCGTTGTCGCCGAATCTGGCCCCGGCACTGCGGCCCAGGGAGTACAGCCCGGCGGCCAGGGCCGCCATGTGGTCGGCGCTGTCGGGGTCCATCCCGTGGACGGACTTCACCAACCCGTCGGCGGAGAGCAGAACCGCGCTGCGCGTATAGGGCACGCGCTGGACCAGCCCGCTCAGCAGCCAGTCCAGGTCCGAGACCTGACCGGACGGCATTTCGCTCGCCATGGTGCATCTACTCCTTGAAAGTGGTGTCTTCTCGGGGGTTCGGAACGACCGGTCCCCTGTCCGGGAGGAAGGGCTCGCGCTCGTGGGGTACGTACGGGTGCGGCTCGTACTGCTCCGGTGCGTGCGGCTGCGGCTGTTGCGGCGCGTGGTGCGAGGGCTGGTGCCCGTCCGGTGCGTGCTGCTGCGGTGCGTACTGCTCCGGTGCGGGCTGGTCCGGTACGAAGGGCGGGCTCTGCCCCCGTACGGGCAGCGGGGCCAGGGACTCCAGCGGGGCGTCCAGCGCGCTGGGCGCCGGCGGCCCGAATCCGCCGCCCGCCTCGTGGGCGCCCGGGGCGCCCTCCTCGGGGGAATGCGCCTCGGCGAGACCGACTCCCCGTCTGAAGGCCGCCATCAGCCCCGGATCGTGCAGGGTGTGCTCGCCCTCGACGCGTGGGGCGGGCGCCTCCCTCAGCTGGGGCACCAGGTTCTCCTGGTTGGCCCGCCTGGGCAGTTCGGGGCGGAGCTCGGCGGTCGGGGGCCGGTCGGCGCGTTCGGGGCCTTCGACGTGTTCCGCGCGTTCGACGTGTTCCGCGCGCAGCGGCAGCGGAGGGCCCTGGCCCTCGCGCAGGGACTGCTGCGGGGGCTGCGGCAGCCGGGGCGGGCGCTGCTCCGAGGGGATGGACGGTGGCTGCCGCGTCCCGGTGCCGTCCTGGGCCGGTGGCCGGTGAACCGCCCCCGGCGGTGGGACGGGGACGGCGCCGGGGGCCGCCGGGCCGTCGATGTCGATGCCGAGCAGGTCCTGCGGCAGGACGAGCACCGCCTGTGTGCCTCCGTAGATATTGCTCTGGAGGCGGACGGCGATGCCGTGGCGGCGGGCCAGGGCCGAAACGACGAACAGGCCGATCCTGCCGTCCTGGAGGAGATGGCCGACATTGACCTGGTCGGGATCGGCGAGCAGGGCGTTCATGCGCTTCTGTTCATGGACCGGCATGCCGAGACCGCGGTCCTCGACCTCCAGGGCCAGCCCGGCCGTGACGTGCTGGGCGCGCAGCAGCACCTGGGTGTGCGGGGCGGAGAACACCGTGGCGTTCTCGACGAGTTCGGCCAGCAGGTGGATGACATCGGCCACGGCGTGCCCGCGCAGGGTGCCGTCGATCGGCGGCACCAGCTTCACCCGGGGGTACTGCTCGACCTCGGCGATCGCCGAGCGCAGCACCTCGGTCATGGTGACCGGGTTGCTCCACTGGCGGCGGGAGACTGCTCCGCCGAGCACGGCGAGGTTCTCCGCGTGGCGGCGGATCCGGGTGGCCAGATGATCGACGTGGAAGAGGCCCTTGAGCAGGTCGGGGTCCTCGACCTCGTGCTCCAGCTCGTCGAGGATCTGGATCTCGCGGTGGACGAGCGACTGCAGGCGCCGGGCGAGGTTGACGAAGACCTCGACCTTCTGCTCGTTGCCGGCGTTGCTGAAGAGCTGGGAGGCCTCGACGACGGCGGCCACGGCCGCCTCGTGCGAGCGGCCCATTTCCTGGCCGAGCAGGTCGAAGGTGTCGCCGCCCGGGGCGGGGGCCGGTGGCGGCGGCCGGTCGCCCACCGGTTCGCCGTTGCGGAGCCGCTCCATGACCTGCTCCAGCTCCAGCTGCGCCTGGGCGCCCGCACGGCGGAGGTCCAGGGCCCGGTCGAGCACTCCGGAGGCGACCCGGCCGGCCCCCAGCCAGGCCGCGGCGACGGCCGCGACGGCGAGCGCCGCCGATCCGCCGAGCGCGGCCCAGAGGCTGCCGGAGGGGCTGACGGCGCTGGAGCGGATGGTGAAGATGACGGCCGCGGCACCGCTCAGCAGGGCGGCGATCGTCGGCAGCAGAGCGGTGCGCAGCAGCTGAGGGCGTATACGGACATCGGGGGGCGGCTGCGCGGCGCGGGGCCTGCTCGTGGCCGAGTGGGAGCGTGCACCCGGGCGTCCGTGCCGGCCGCCCTCTCGGCGTTCCGGTCGCGCGTCGGGTGCGCGAAGTTGAGACATCAGCGTCCTCGGTATGTGGGACACCGGGAATCGGCGTTCATGCGGTGGCACCTACGGTGGTCGGTCAGGCTCGGCGGATCGGTCGGGCGGGCTCGCGGAGCATGAGCCCACCGTTGATCACCGGACACACACGGTAGTCGTCAATCACGCATGCGCGACGGGCAGTTGTCGAACTTGCCCGCCATCCGTCCCGCTCTGGTATGACCTCTCGCACGGGCGACCGATTACGACGTGTTGACACCCGGGCCTGCGCCTCGTGCTCCACGGGCGCCGGGCGGCAGGAAGCCGGACGCATCCGGCCGGCCGGAGCCCCGCCGGGCACCGAGGAGTTCACCGCGTCGAGCACCCCTGCCACACACCTCCGTACGGAGCACACCTCCGTACGGCGCGACTCGGGGCCGGGGCCCGCACGGAGCGACGCGGAGCCGGTCACGGGCCGCCCCGCGGCAGCCGGTCAGGAAAGGGAGGCCAGTTGGAGGTAGGTGTTGACCTTGCGCGTATTGACCGCCAGTTTTCGGTCACCGGTCATGTAGATGATGCGTTCGTCGCGGAAGTTCTTGAGGAAATACCCTATACGGGAGCGTGTGGTGCCCACCATCTCGGCAAGTTCCCCTTGCGTCACACGGCAGTTGATGCGCACCACGTCCCCGTTTCCCACGCCGGCCCGGTGAGCGAGCCGCAGCAGCGCCTCGGCCAGCCGCTGCTGACTGCCCATCGTCACCAACTGGGCGATCCGCTTCTGCTGTTCGTAGCAATTGCGCGCGAGGTGCTGCATGAACTGCACATCCAGCCCCTTGGCCGCGAGCGCCTGTAAGAAGTGCTCGCGCGGGAACCGGTGGAGAATCGTATGGGACGCCATGGCGACCGCGGTCTCCGTCCGCTCCCCCAGCACGAGACAGGACTCCCCGAACAGATCGCCCGGAAGGTGGATGTCCAGGAAGCAGGTCTTCCCGCTGCTGGTGAGGCCCAGCGTCTTCGCCCTGCCGTCGACCACCACATAGATGCTGCTGTCCCGCGCCCCGCAGGTGTAGAGGAACTGCCCCTTTTCCAGGCGAACAAGCGGAGCAACGAATCCCTCTTTGTCGAAATACTCTTTCACGCCCTCACAGAAATCATGCTCTACATTCATCCCATCCCCCGTGTCATTCACTCCGAACGGCCCACTCGCATGGGCGCGTTCAGCCTGCACGATATCCAAATATGCCCGTGCGCCGATGCGACGCCCGGAGGTTTTCCCCCTCGTGACCCATGACATCCGAATGGCCGCACAATTATGTCGGCACGATATATCTCCGCCCGGCCGCTCGCCGGGGGTGGCGGCATCCTGTCCGAATTCGGATGCCACCACCCCCGTGTTTTCCGGCGGAAGGGCCGGAAAGTCTCAGCGGGCCGGGAAACCGGTCCGACCGATATGCCCCGCGATGACGACCCGGTGCATCGGCGCGTCCAGGACCGCCACCATTTCCAGACCCGCCGCCGCGAACCATTCCTTGCAGGTGTCCAGGGAGTGGGCGTCCCCTCCGCCCGTCGCCAGCATGGAAGCGGCGAAGAGCATCGCGAAGCGGTCCTGCGGCGACTCCTCATCGTTGACGATCACCTGGTCGGCGATGCAGACGAGTCCGTCCGGGGCGAGCGAGCCGGCGGCGGTCCGCAACAGCTTCCGCCCGGACTCCGCGGTCTGCAGATGGATCATGTTGTTGAGCAGGATCAGGTCGGCCCCCTCCCCCCAGCCGCCCTGCCAGATGTCCTGGACCGTGCCGGTGAACCTGTCCTCGACACCGAGCCGCTTCGCCTGGGCGTCGGCCAGCGGCACGATGCGCGGAGCGTCGATGCCCTCCGCCCGCCACTGCGGGAAACGCTGGAGCAGCAGTTGTCCGTACAGTCCGGTCCCGCATCCGACATCGAGTACGGACACCGCCTCGCCGGCCTTCCAGCCGCTGTCCGCGAGGCAGTCGGCGAGGGTGTCCACGATCGGGGGTGCCCAGAAGTTGATGCCGGTGACCAGGTCCTCGTAATCGGTCTCCGATATCCCGTTCGCCAGGTCCTCCCCCGACTCGTCGCACGTGCCCCGGCGCACCGTCCGGGCCAGATCGCTCCACGCGTTCCACGCCACGTTCCGGTCATGGGCCATCTTGCCGACCAGGCTGAAGAAGCCACCCGGCAGTAGCGCCCCCCGACAGGCGTCGGGAAGTACGTAGCGCTGCGCCACGGCACCCTCGCCCGACTTGTCGACCAGGCCGTAGGCGTACAGCGCGTCGAGCATGACGCGGGTGGCCCGGCGGTCGGTCCCACGGGCATGCGCGACCTCGTCCGCCGTGCGCGCCCCGTCGGCGAGTTCGACGAAGAAGCCGAGGTCGTGGGCGGCCTCGATGATGGACGGTGCCCAGAGCGACACCAGGTGCTCGTACACCTGGTGCGCCGCGCGGATCTCCGAAGGAGCGGCCCCGTCCGCCGACAGCTTGGTGTAGTCGACGAGCGGGCGGACGCCGTCGTCTTTCCTGAAGGAGACGAGCGAAGGCAAGGGCATGGCAGAACGTTCCTTTCACCGAATGTACGGGGAAGCTCCTGGCGAGCGGCGGACCGGATCGCGGAGCGCTCGATGAGACGAGTGCTTCCGGTGGGAACTCCCGCGCCCGGTCGTGGGAGCGGGGGCATCAGCGATGGCGCAGCAGGAGGGCCGGCCGCTCCACATGGGCGGCGACGAATCCGAGAAAGGCCCCCGCCTCCACTCCGTCGCCCACACGGTGGTCGAAGGTGAACGAGAGCTGCACGACGTCGCGTGCGGTCATCTCGCCCCGATGGATCCACGGCCGGGGAGTGATGCGGCCGATCCCCAGCATCGCGGCCTGCGGATGGTCGAGGATCGGGGTGGCACCGTCGGCTCCGAACACGCCGTAGTTGTTGAGGGTGAACGTGCCGCCCGTCAGCTCGGCGGGAGTCAGCCTCCCCTCCCGGGCCGCTTGTGTGAGCCGGCCCAGTTCGGCGGCCAGGGTCTCCATGGGCATCCGTCGCGCGCCCCGTACGACCGGCGTCATGAGGCCGCGGGACGACTGCGCCGCGAAGCCCAGGTGGACTTCCGGGAACCGCACGATCGCGTCGCCCTCGGGCGTCACACGGGAGTTGAACTGCGGGAAGCGGTCGAGCCCCGCGAGACATATCCGGGCCAGCAGGGCCAGCAGGCCGATCCGGGGCCCGTCGGCCGTGGCGAGCTGCTCCCGCGCGGCGAGGAGCCCCGTGGCATCGACGTCCCTCCAGCAGGTGACATGCGGTATCTCGCGCCGGCTCCGGCTGAACTTCTCCGCCGCAGCCGCTCGTACGCCCCGCAGCGCAGTACGCCGCTCGGCAGGCTGTCCGGCAGGCTCCGACGCTCGGCCCTCGCCGTTCCTCTCGTTCCTCCCGTCCTTCTCGTTCCTCTCGTTCCCGCTGTCCCTCCCGTCCTTCTCGCCCGTCCCTTCCTTCCCGTCCTTGTCCGCCGCGATCGCCGCCTCGACGTCGTGGCGCAGGATCAGACCGCCGGGCCCACTGCCGGACAGGCCACCGAGGTCGACGCCGTGCGTCCGGGCCAGGCGCCGCACGACAGGGGAGATCACGTCCGGCGATGCGGGCGCCGGCGGCCGGCCGGCCGATGCCGCGCCCGTACGGCGTCGGCGTGCCGGGCCCGAGGTGCCGTATCCGACCAGCACCTGGCCCGAGGACTCCTCCGCCGCGGCCGGACCGGCAGGGTCCGTCTCCTCGACGGCCACCCGGATCAGCGGCCGGCCCACTTCGGCGGTCGCCCCCTCGGCGACGCACAGTTCGGCCACCACGCCCCCGTAGGGACAGGGCACCTCCACGCGGGCCTTCGCCGTCTCCACCTCGGCCACCGGCTGGTCCACGGCGACCGGGTCACCGGTCCGCACCAGCCACTTCACCACTTCCGCCTCGACCAGGCCCTCGCCGAGGTCGGGCAGCGCGAACTCACGCGTCGACGGCATGACGGCCTCGCTCCCCCGTCCGGCCGGCCGGCTCATCGCTCCACTGCAGCCGCTCCACCGCGTCGAGGATCCGGTCGGCGTTCGGCAGATGATGGGACTCCAGCATCGGCGGCGGATACGGGATGTCCAGACCGGTCACCCGCAGGACCGGGGCCTCCAGCCGGTGGAAGCAGCGTTCGGTGACCCGTGCGGCGATCTCCGCTCCCGCGCCGCCGAATCCGGCCGCCTCGTGCACCACGATCGCCCGCCCGGTCTTCCGTACCGAGGCGCAGACGGTCTCGTCGTCGAACGGGACGAGCGACCGCAGATCGACGACTTCCAGTTCGCGTCCGTCGGCCAGGGCCGCGTCGGCGGCCTCCAGGCACATCGGCAGCGCCGGACCGTAGGTGAGGAGGGTGGCGGAGCGCCCCTCCCGGCGCACCACGGCCCGGCCGGGCGGCGGCACTTCCCCGGGCCGGTCCTCGGACCAGTCGGCCTTGGACCAGTAGAGGCTCTTGGGCTCCAGGAAGACGACCGGATCGTCGCAGGCGATGGCCGCGCGCAGCAGGCCGTAGGCGTCCGCGACCGTGGCGGGGGTGACCACCTGGAGGCCCGGGGTGTGCATGTAGTAGGCCTCGGAGGAGTCGCTGTGGTGCTCGACCCCGCCGATCGCCCCGCCGTAGGGAATGCGGATGGTGAGGGGCAGCGGGAGCCGGCCGCGCGTGCGGTTGCGCATCCGCGCCACATGGCTGACCAGTTGCTCGAAGGCGGGGTAGGCGAAGGCGTCGAACTGCATCTCCACCACGGGCCGCAGCCCGTACATCGCCATGCCGACCGCGGAGCCGAGAATGCCGGATTCGGCGAGGGGCGTATCGGCGCAGCGGTTTTCCCCGAACTCCGCGGCCAGGCCGTCGGTCACCCGGAAGACTCCGCCGAGTGCGCCCACGTCCTCGCCCAGGACGTGCACCGCCGGGTCCTCGCGGAGCGCGTCGCGCAGAGCCGTGTTGAGGGCCTTGCCCATGCTGGTCCGCGTCATCGGTGCGTACCTCCGGCCGGGTCCTGCGACGCGTCGAGCCGGAGTTCCTCGCTCAGCATGTCGCGCTGTTCCAGGAGTTGACTGGTCGGCTCGGCGAAGACGTGTTCGAAGAGGTCCATCGGATCGAGGTCGGCGGGGGCGCCCAGCCGTCGGCGCAGCATCGCTGCCAGCGCGTCGGCCTCGGCCTCCGCCTTGTCGCGCACGGCCTCGTCCAGCAGCCCCCGCTCCTGGAGTTCGCGCTCCAGCAGGAGGACGGGGTCGCGCCGGCGCCACCGCTCGACCTCGGAGTCCGGGCGGTAGCGCGTGGAGTCGTCCGCGTTGGTGTGCGCGTCGATCCGGTAGGTCAGGGCCTCGACGAGGGTGGGGCCGCCCCCGTCCCGCGCCCGTTCCACCGCCGCGCCGAGAGCGGTGTGCACGGCGAGCACGTCGTTTCCGTCCACCAGTGTCGAGGGCATCCCGTAGCCCACTCCCTTGTGGGCCAGCGACGGGGCGGCGGACTGCTTGTGGAGCGGTACGGAGATGGCGTAGCCGTTGTTCTGCACGAGGAAGACGACCGGTGCCCGCTGGACGGCGGCGAAGTTCAGCCCCTCGTGGAAGTCCCCCTCGCTGGTTCCCCCGTCGCCGGTGAGTGCCAGGGCGACCACGTCGTCGCCCGCGAGGCGCGCCGCGTGGGCCAGTCCCGCCGCGTGCGGCAGGTGGGTCGCCAGCGGGGTGCAGAGGGGGGCGGTCCGGGTCTGACGGGGGTCATAGCCGTTGTGCCAGTCCCCCCGCATCAGCCCGAGGACCTGGAGGGGGTCGATGTCCCGCGCCACGACGGCGAGGGCGTCCCGGTAGGTGGGAAAGAGCCAGTCCTGCGGTCGCAGTACCTGGGCCGCCGCGATCTGGCAGGCCTCCTGGCCCGTGCTGGAGGGGTAGCCGGCCAGCATGCCCTGCCGGGTCAGTGTGGTCACCTGTTCGTTGAACCGGCGACCGGTCACCAGCCGGCGGTGGAAGGACAGGAGCAGGTCCGGATCCGCCCCGGCGGCCTGCTCGGTGCCCAGGACGCGAAGCGCTCTCACCTCGGGCAGCAGCGCTTCGCGGGCTCGTAACGCCACCGCGTCGGCCTCGTGCGGGTGGGTGGCGGTGTGGAGTTGCGTCATCAAAGAGTCTCCGAATGGTGTTTCCGGAACAACCTTTCGCTCCAGAGGAAAGGTGGGGTGGCTGCTCCGGCGGCAGGAACAGACTGCCAGCGGACATCCGCGCGGCGTGCTCAATGTTGAGCACTCCCCTCTGCCGTAAATGAGGCCTGCACCACAATGAAATGTGTCAATTTTCGCTACTGGGCCGCTGCGTGACGATCCATCGGCGACGTGCCGGAACCGCGGCAGCACGGACGCGAAGGGGCGGAGCGCGGCGGCGCCCCGGCCTCCCTCGCGCCGGTCCTTCCCGTACCGGCCCGCGCCGACGGGCCCCTCGCCTACGCGTCCGCGTCGGACCCCACCGGCACCGACGCGCCCTTGCCCGTGGCCGGGCGGGCCCGCGCCGGTTTCCGCGTACCGAGCACGAAGCCGAGGGCGACCAGGACGCTGACGCCCGCCACCCCCGCCAGTGCGACGAAGCCCCAGCTGTACCCGGCGGCCATCGCCTCGCGCAGCCCGTGTCCTTCTCCCACCTGTGTCGTGGTGTGTGCGGCGGCCAGGGTGACGACCGTGGCCATTCCCAGGGCGGCGCCCACCTGGAGGAGGGTGTTGAGGAAGCCCGAGGCGAGCCCCGACTCGGACTCCTCGACCTGCATCACGCCCATGGTCGTCAGCGACACGAAACAGGCGGGCAGTCCGAGTCCGATGACCGTGGTGCCCGGGAGCAGCACCGTGAAGTACGAACCGCTCGTGGGAAGGTCCACCAGCAGCAGCGAGCCGGCCAGCAGCAGTACGGAACCCAGCAGATACGTACGCTCCAGCCCGAGCTTCTTGAGGACCGCCGGAATGCCGAAGGCCATCAGTGTCGACCCGATGCCCATGCCCAGCATCCCGAGTCCGGCCTCCAGCGGGCTGTAGCCGAGCACTTCCTGCTCGTAGACGCTGACCATGTAGAAGACCGTGATCATGAGTCCGGAGGCCAGCAGCAGACCCAGGCCGCTGACCGTGAACCTGCCGATGGCCAGCAGCCGCAGCGGCATCAGCGCGTCCCGGGTGCGGAGCTGCACCACGGCGAAGAGGGCCAGGACGATCAGCGAGCCGGCGATCGGGCCGAGCGTCTGCACGGAGGTCCAGCCGTGCTCGGCCGCCCCGATCAGACCGTAGGTGAGCATCAGCAGTCCGGCGACGGCCAGGACCGCTCCGGGCAGGTCGAACCGGGGCCGGGCGGTGCCGTCACCCGGCCGCAGGGCCGGTACGAGTTTCATCGCGGCGACCAGGGTGGCGATGCCGATGGGCACGTTCAGCCAGAACGCCCACCGCCAGTCCGCCCAGTCGACCATGGCGCCACCGAGCACCACTCCGACCGTGCCTCCGATGACTCCCAGGCCGCTCCAGACCGTCAGAGCGATTCCCTGTTCCTTCGGCTCCCGGAACACGGAGACCACGATCGACAGCGCGGCGGCCGACAGCGGTGCGGCGCCGATTCCCTGGAGTGCCCGCGCTCCGACCAGGATCTCGGAGGACGAGGCGAGTCCGCAGGCGGCCGAGGCGAGGGTGAAGACGACCAGCCCGACCACGAACGCCCGCCGCCGGCCCAGGATGTCGGCGGCCCTTCCGCCCAGCAGCAGCAGGCTGCCGAACAGCAGGATGTAGGCGTTCATCACCCATTGCAGGCTGCTGGTCGACGCGTCGAGGTCGCGCTGGATGGAGGGTAAGGCGACGTTGACGATGGTCGAGTCGAGCAGCACGATGAACTGTGCGGCTCCCACCGCGGCGAGAATCAGCCAGCGTCGCGGATGGCCCTGCGCGGACGCCTCTCCAGGCGCCACATCTCTTGTCTCAGCCATCAAAGGCCTTCCCTTCTCAGCCAGTTGGGCCACACATGTGTGGCGTCGCACAGCACGGTAGATTCATGCGCACGCATGGGTCAAGCTGAGTTAGTATGCGCGGGTGTCGCAATCCCCCGATCTTGACGCCTGGGCCGGACTGTCCCTCGCCTACCACGACGTGTCGGAACAGCTCGACAGCACCCTCAGGCAACGCCATGAGCTGTGCATCAGCTGGTTCGAGGTCCTCGCCCAGCTCGCCGACCGGCCGCTCGGCATCCGTGTCTCGGAGCTGACCTCGAAGGTCACCCTCAGCCAGCCGCGGGTCTCGCGCATCGTGCTCGCGCTGGAGGACCGCGGCCTGGCCGTCCGGAACTCGGCGCCCAACGACGCCCGGGGCACCGAGGTCCAGATCACCGCGGCCGGCCGGGAGGTCTTCGCTCAGGCCCGCCTGACCAGCGAGAAGGTTCTGCGCAACGCCTTGCTCGGCCGGCTCACCGAAGGCCAGACCGACACCCTGCGCAGCCTCGGGGCCATACTGCGCGGGCCCGGCCCGGAGGTCACCGGCGCGAACCGCGCGGCCCGCTCAGAGGATTGAGGCGCACACCCTGGTACCGCGGTCACGCAGGACCCGGGAAGGACGCAGGTCCGCCACCGCGAAACACCTCCGCAGCCAGCGGTCACGGCCGTCGTACTTCGGCCGGAACCCGGTCCTGCCGTGCACCGCGACCCGGTTGTCGATGACGATCATGTCGCCCGGCGCCAGCACCACTCCGGCCAGTTCTTCCTTCATGGCCTCGTAGAGGAGCTCCAGAGCCTCCTTGCTCTCCTGCGTGGTTCCCTCCATCGCGTGGAAGTCGACGCACAGATCGGGGTCGTGCGGCGGCCCGCTCAGCACCGGCATCTCCGGCGTACGGCACTCCGGGCCGTCCCCGACGAACGAACTGCTGTACCGGATGCGGAACAACGGCCGGCCCAGCACCTGACGGCACCGCCGCGGGAGCCGGCCCAGGACGCTGCCGATGGACGCGGTGACCGTGCCGGCCACCCGGTCGTGATCGCCACGCAGGCAGTACAGACTGAGGAAGTCCGGCTTGAACGGATGGAAGCCGTCCTCGGTGTGCAGTTCGAGCAGCTGGCTCCCGGTGTTCTCCTGACGGGCCTCCGCCCCCGGCACCGGACAGACGTCCTGGATCAGGCTGCCGCCCTTCTCGTCGGCGTAGGAGATGGTGTCGCCGAGGACGCTCATGATGCTCAGCTGCGCCAGAGTGCTGACCGCGAGCGCCGGCCAGGCGGGCGGGGCGGGCACCCCCGCGGGGGTGTCGGGCAGGGCGCCTTCCACCGGGAGCCCCTTGATCAGAATCGCGCCGGAGCCGCTCAGGGTCCGCAGCTCGATGAGGCGGGTCAGCAGCCGGTCCGGCAGACCCTGCGCCGCGATCTCGGCCGCCGCCAGAACGCGGGGGTTGTCGAGCGTGTCCTGCACGTGGGCCGCGCGGATCCGGGCGGCCTCCCGTACGAAGTGGTCCAGTTCCTCCGGCGCCAGTGCGACTGTCGCCTCCGCCGGAATCGCGCGGTACGCCAGCACTCTCTCCTCCCCCGCCGTCGCCCTCCTGCCGTCGTGCTCTTCGTCATGCCGAAGCGGCCTCATGACGGATCTCCCCTCCTCGGGTCAGGTCGGTTTCTTTCCGAGCAGTCGCCGCAGCCGGTGCAGGGCCAGTGCCTGCACCATCCGGCGCGCTTCCCGCGGCCTTCTGAACAGCAGGGCCGAACTGGCCGCGGCGGGGCGTACCGCCCTGTGCACATCGAGGACCACTTCCTCCCGGACCTCCTCGCCGGCCAGCAGTTTCGCCACCATGTGTGAGGCGATCGACCCGAACAGCACCGCTGTGTAGGCGACTTGGGGAACGCTGTAGGTACGGTTCTCCAGATTCGGGCTCAGCTCGGCGAGCATCTCGGTCGGTATCCGGCGCAGCGGCACCATCCGGAAGATCAGCTCCCAGGTGCTCAGCCGGTCCAGATCCCCTTCGGTGATGACGCCCTTGAACGGCTTCTCGATCCTCCGGTAGTCGAAGTACTGGGCGTACAGCGCGCCGGCCATGTCCCAGCCGGTCACCAGCGGCAGCCGCAGTGCGGCCGCCCTCTTGTGCAGCTGGAACTTCGCCCGCACCCCGGACATCGTGGTGACGTCCACGCCGTCCACGACGATCTGACAGCTTCCGGCGAGTTCGGCGGCGTTGGCCGCCGTCACGCCCTCGGTGAAGACGCGTACCTCGGCATGCGGATTGACTTCCAGGATGCGTTCCGCGGCGACCTCCGCCTTGTTCCGCCCGAGGTCCCGGACCGTGGCGTGCTGCCGGTTCAGGTTGTTCAGCTCGTACTCCCCCGAGTCCGCGAGCAGGAAGTGCTGGACACCCATCCGGGCCAGCGGCACCACGGCCGCACCGCCGATCGAGCCGCAGCCCGCGATCAGCACGGTCGCCGTGCGCAGCACCTCCTGCTGCGCTCCGGTGACCACACCGGCGTTCCGGCGGGTGAGTTCGCCGTAGAAGTCCTCCGGGGCCGGTGGCCGGTCCGTCGCGTTCCGCGCGGCGGTCTGTGGTTCTGTCCTCAGTTCGGTCATCTAACCTCGTGCCTCCCTGCTCGCCGCGCGCTCCTCCATGAGCACGCGGATGGACCGGTCGTCGTCCGCGTCGGCGAGGTATCCCTCGATGGCGCTCATGTCGCCCGCGAATGTCCCGGGCAGCCGGGCCAGGAACGGTTTCGCGTGCAGGTCCGTGTCGAACAGCGGCCAGAACAGATCCGTCCTGGGCACGTTCGGCGGGGGGCCGTGCACGATGTCGAGATCGAGGCCCATGAGCTCCAGGTGCCGGAAGGAACCGCCTTCCTTCGCGTCCCCCGCCACCATGACCCGGCCGCCGGGGCCACCGAGCGCGAGCAGCGAGCGGCCCATGCCGGCCATGACGTGCCAGGGGATCCGGGTGGCGAGCACACCCCGGGGCATTCCCGCGGCGCGCAGCTGGCGTTTGGCCTCGTAGACCCGGTGTGTCGTCCGGCCCGGGGCCGCCGCCCGGCCCAGCAGGTCCAGGCCGTGGTCGCGCTCCACCGCCAGCCGGGCACGCGCCGGACTGTCCAGCGGCAGCGGCTCCGCGTCCAGCGACCCTGCCAGGAAGGTGTATCCGAGGATCTTCCCGGTGGCCGGGGACAGCGCGACGACATGGACGTCGTCGACGGGATGCGGCGGGCGCAGCGGCTCGTGGAAGGCCGCCAGCCGGTGCAGGTGGCTGCGGCAGACCCAGCCCCTTTCGAGGAACTGTGCGAGCCGGAAGCCCTGGATGCCCAGCACGTACCGCCGGGGCAGCTGGGACTCCCGTACCGCGATGGTCAGCAGATCGCCGTCGCGCGACTCCCGCAGGTACAGCGGCTGCCCGCCGACGGCGTCCGGCAGCCCGGCGAAGCTCAGCCGGCGGTGCAGCCGGACGATGTCCTCGGCGAACCGGACCGCCGAGGGGTGTGCCCGCGGCTCGGCCACCACGGCCGCCGCGGCCATCAGTCCTCGTCCTCGGTGCGGTAGATGCCTTCGGTGATCAGGATCGACAGGGCCTCCGGCGTGCCCTCGTAGATGCGGGGGCCGTAGGCGTCCCGCAGGACCTTCTCCATGCCGTAGTCCCGGACGAATCCGCGTGCGCCGATCAGGGAGGCCGCGGCGTCCGCGACGTCGATCGCCGTACGGTCCGCGATCAGTTTGGCCACGGCGGGCTCGTACTCCGGGGCGGGCATCTGGTTGTCGGCCTTGTTCGCGGCGTGCAGGTACAGCAGCCGTGCGGCGTCGACGCTCGCCGTCATCCTCGCGAGCTTTCCCGCGGTGAACTGGTGCTTGTAGAGGGGCTTGCCGCCCTGGATGCGCTCGCCGCACCACGTGATCGCCTTCTCCAGCGCGTGCCTGGCGATGCCGGTGGCGATGGCCGCGCAGGTGACGCGGCACATGTTGCTCTGCGCGATGTTGAGGTTCCAGCCGCCGAGTTCCCCGCCGATGACGTTCTCCGCGGGCACGACGGCGTTGTCGAAGACGAGCTCGCCGCCCAGCGCGGTGCGGTAGCCCATCTTGTCCGCCACCGGGCCCCGGGTGACGCCGGGCTGGTCCAGGTCGACGATGAAGTAGGTGAGTCCGGTCGAGCCGGGGTGGCCCTCCATGTTCGCCGGTACCGAGGCGAACGTGGCCACGGGCGCGTTGGTGATGAACCGCTTCCGGCCGTTGAGGACGTAGTGGTCGCCCTCCCGGCGTGCCGTGGTCATGGACCGGGCGTGGATGGCGTTGTCCGGCACGATCAGGTCCATGCCGACCAGTTCCTCGGTGACCGCGTTGCACGCGAGGACGGGCTTGTCACCGGTGAACAGCGGAAGGTACCGGGCCTGGAGGTGCGGGTCCCCGGAGTACAGGATCGGGGCCTGCGCCAGGCCGCTGCCGCCGAAGATCAGCGCGGCACCCGGGTCCGCCGCCGCCAGCTCCTCCATGACCACGGACGCCCCGAGCGCCCCCAGGCCGAGACCGCCGAACTGCGTCGGTATCCCCATACGCATCAGACCGAGGTCATGGCCCTGCTGCACCATGTCCCAGTCCATCTCGTCGTGCGCCGCCTGATCGTTCGTCACCGCACGGGGGAGGATGACGTTCTGGGCGAATTCACGGATCGTGTCGCGGTATTTCTCGACCTCCGCCGGCAGTACGTCGAAGTTCAGTTCCGCCGAGGGTGCAAAAGTCGTCACAGTTTTCCTCTTCTCGAATTGAGGCAGGCCACAGGGGATGTGCGCGGATCGCGGCGGCGGAATCAGCCGGCGATCTTCAGGTCCGCGGCAATCTTCGGGTACAGCTGGAAGGCCGGGCCGAGAATGTTCATCAGGTCCGGCACCGCGGCCATCCTTCCGAAGATGGTCACCCTGCCTCCGGTCAGCGCGCTCGCCACCGGGATCTCACCGAGCCACAGCGCGTGCGCGGTGCTGCTGGTGAGCTTCAGCGTGTGGCTCGCGGGCCGGAGCGCCTCGTCCCCGGTCACGACCCCGTCGGCCGACAGGAAGACCGGGCAGTCGGGCTTCGTGTGCCGGAACAGCACGGTGAGCCCGCTGTCGCACAGCCCGGCCCGGACGCTCTCCTGCTCCCACAGTTCGGTGATCAGCCGCCCCAGCGCCTCGGCCGCCGCCTTCTCCGACTCGAATACCGACATCTCACTCCCGCGTTTCTGCGTTGGATTCCCGTGAGCCGACCAATTGGTCGGTCGGTACGAACCGTGCCATGCGGCAGAACCGCCGCCATGCTCAAATCTGAGCAGAATCGGCGAGGGCTTCTGCGACCTGCGTCACGCGCCGGATGCTCAATTCTGGCTATGGGCCGGCCGTCCCGGGAATGTCCGGGCAGCAAGAAGCGCGCTGCCGCACGGGCCCTTCCGGGACCGCACGGCAGCGCTCGCGGTGGGGGGAGAACGGGCGGACCGCCGGGCTCAGGTGTGGCGCAGGCCCTGGAAGGCCAGACGCACGACGGCGTCGGCGAGTTCGCGCCCCGTGACGGCCGCCGGTCCGGCCGCGGCGATGTGCGGGCGGTACCAGTCCACCACCGAGTTGATCATCCCGAAGAGCAGCCGGGTGGCGAGCCTGGGTTCGACGGCATCGCTCAGATCGCCGTCGGCCACCGCCCGTTCCACCAGGCCCGCGACCCGGCGGTCGAACTCGCGGCGCCGGGCCAGTGCCGCCCGCTCCGCGCCGGTATTGCCCCGCAGCCTCAACAGGAGCGTGACATAGGGCAGTTCGGCGACCAGCATCCGGACCACCCGATGGGCGACGTACTCCAGCCGCAGCACGGCGGGGCCCCGCTGAGCCCCCGCGTCGTCGAAGACCCGGAAGAGCTCCTCAAGAGCGCGTCCGACCGCGCGTTCGAGGAGTTCTTCCTTGCCCCGCACATGGTGGTAGAGGGAGGACTTGGAGATTCCGGCCGCGCGGGCCACATCGTCCATCGTCGTCCCGTCGTAGCCCCGCTCGTTGAACACCTCGACGGAGACGGCGAGCAGCGTTTCCACCGTGTACGGGGCGGACCGGCCACCCGCGCCGCGCGCCGATGCGGCGGGCAGCACGTCAGCTGCCCGCCGGACCGGTCACGGCGCCGGTGTGCCTGCGGTGGTCCAGCACCCGGTCGGCCTTGCCCGTCGAGCGCTCCAGGGTCCCCGGCGCCAGGATCTCGACGCCCACCGAGATACCGATCCCGTCCTTGACCCTCCTGCGCAGTTCGGCCGCCATCCGGGCCCCACCGTCCCCGCCCCGCCCGTCGTCCGTCCGCCCTTCCGCCGCCTCGACCCGCAGGGTCACCTCGTCCAGCCGTCCCGCCCTGCTCACCTCGCACCGGTAGTGCGCGGCCAGACCGCGGACCCGGAGAATCTGCTCCTCGAACTGAGAGGGAAAGGCGTTGACGCCCCGCACACTGATCATGTCGTCGCTGCGTCCGGCGATCTTCTCGATGCGCCGCATGGACCGGGACGTACCGGGCAGCAGCCGGGTCAGATCGCGGGTGCGGTAGCGGACCACCGGCATGGCCCGCCGGCTCAGGGTCGTCAGCACCAGTTCCCCGAACTGCCCGTCCGGCAGCGGGGTCCCGTCGACCGGGTCCACGATCTCGGGGAAGAAGTGGTCCTCCCAGACCACGAGGCCGTCCTTGGCCTCGACGCACTCACAGGCGACCCCGGGGCCCATCACCTCCGACAGGCCGTAGAGGTCGGTCGCGTCCAGACCGAGTGTCCGTTCCATCTCGGTGCGCATGCCCTCGGTCCACGGTTCCCCGCCGAGCAGGGCGTACGAGAGGGAGCAGGCCGCCGGATCCATCCCTCCCGCCTTCATCGCGTCGGCGAGGACCAGCAGATAGGAGGGCGTCACCACAACGGCGTCCGGCCTGAAGTCCGCGATCAGCCGGACCTGCCGCTCGGTCATTCCGCCCGAGGCAGGAACGACCGTGCACCCCAGCCGTTCCGCGCCGTAGTGGGCGCCCAGCCCGCCGGTGAACAGCCCGTACCCACAGGCGACATGCACCGTGTCACCGGGCCTCACCCCGCCCGCCCGCAGGCAACGGGCCATGACGTCGGACCAGACGGAGATGTCCTGCCGGTCGTACCCGATGACCGTGGGCAGCCCCGTCGTGCCGGAGGAGGCGTGGAGCCTGGCCACGTCCCGCCGCGGCACCGCCAGCATGCCGAAGGGGTAGTTCGCCCGGAGGTCCTCCTTGGTCGTGAACGGGATCCGGGCCAGATCGGAGAGCTCACGCAGCTCCGAGGGATGAAAGCCCACTGCGTCGAGGACGGACCTGTAGTGGGGAACCCGGGAGTAGACATGAGCAAGGGTGCCGCGGAGCCTGGCGAGTTGCAGCGCGGTGATCTCGTCGCGCGACGCGAACTCGATGCGGTCCCCGGCATCCCCCACTCCCGCATGGCTCGTTCCGGGCAGTGCGTCGCTCATTCTCCGGCCCCCTCGGTTCCCGCCCACCGGTCACCACCGGCACGCGAGAGCCGAGCGTACGCAGCCGGCCCCTACCGGACTGCTCAAAACTGTGCCTTCCGGCGGTCGGCCCCGTGCCCTTGGCCGTCCGGCGTCCGTCCCCGGCCGTTACGGCGTCGGGGCGACCTCGGCCCGCCCCGAATCCGCCTCGGCCGCGGGGGCCGCCCCGTGCCCGCCCGGCGCGATCCCGGGCACGTCCCGTGCCGTCCGCGCCGCCCCGGCGGGCCGGTACTCGATCGGCCGCGGCGCCACCGCACGCCACCAGGGCTCGGCGGGAACGTGCTGCCCCGCCGGCTCGAAGGGCTCGCCCGGACGGGGCAGGGCGAGCCGCTGGCCGGCGTCGTCGGCCGCGGCGAGGGTGCCCTCGCCGGGCTCGGCCCACGGGTGCGGGGCGAGGTTGAACGTGGCCCAGTGGATCGGCAGCATCACCCCGTGGGGCCGGCCGCCCTGGAGGTCCAGGTGGGCGCGCATGCCCTCGGCGGGTGTCATATGGATATCGGGCCAGTACTCGCTGTACGCGCCGATCTGGATCATCGTCGCGTCGAACGGGCCGTGCTCGGCACCGATGTCCTCGAAGCCCTGGAAGTAGCCGGTGTCGCCGCTGTGATAGATCCGGTGCTCGGGTCCCGCGACCGCCCAGGACGCCCACAGGGTGTGCTGCTGGTTGCGCAGCCCGCGGCCGCAGAAATGGCGTGCGGGGGTGGCGGTCAGGCTGATCCCGGAGACCTTCGCGGTCTCGTTCCAGTCGAGCTCGTACATCCGGTCGGCGGGCACCCCCCACCGCTCCAGATGGGCCCCCACACCGAGCGGGACGGCGAAGACCGTGTCCGTGCCCGCCAGGGCCCGGATCGTGGGCAGATCGAGATGGTCGTAGTGATCATGGGAGATCACGACGGCGTCGACCGGCCCGAGCGCCGCCAGCGGCAGCGGCACCGGGTGCAGGCGCTTGGGCCCGGCGAAGGCGAACGGGGAACAGCGCTCGCCCCATACCGGGTCGAACAGGATCCGTCGGCCGTCGATCTCGGCGAGGACGCTGGAGTGGCCCATCCAGGTGAGCCGCAGACCCGTGGCGGGCGGTTCGGCCAGATCGGCGAGGGTGGTGCGGTGCACGGGCACCGTTCCGGCCGGTGCCCTGCGGGCCCGCTGCTCCTTGTGGAAATAGATCTTGGCGAACTCCAGCGTGGAGCCGGACGGTCTGGTCCGCGCCCCCACCGGGTTCTGGAACACTCCGTCGGCGAAATTGGGCGAGCGGCGGATGCGCTCCATCCTGGCTCCGGCCGGATCGGCACCGAAGGCCTCGGTACGCATCGAACGCAGTTTCGTACGGAACGGAAGCAAATAGTCGGCGCCGGTCACAGCATCTCCTGAGGGAGTCGGTGTCGTTTCATTATCGTCGGGCTGTACGACAGGGCGAGAGCAGAGCGGTGAACGGAGCAGCGCACCCGGTGCCGTGAGCGGCCGGTGATCCTTCAGGCACGCGGCCGTCCGTACACCTGGCCGACGCTCGGGGTCGGCGGTACCCGGCCGTCCCGCTCGCCGAGGAGTCCCGGCGGCGCCTCCCGCGCGGGTTCGCATTCCGTCATGCCGACTCCAACGTCCGTACCCACCGCAGGATTCCGCCCGTCGGCCGCCCGATGTCACATCCTGCGGGCCGCCGCACGTCCCCTCGGTGAAGCGTCCGTATCCGGCGCCGGGGCGCAGGCCCCGCGCCGCGGCTCGTCAGGAGACCGGTCATGACAGCTCGAATCTCGCTCGACCCGCCCCGCAGCGTCCTCTACCGTGGCGTGTCCTGGTACTCGAACCTTACGTACGGCAAGGTCATCGACCCCGTGCGGGCCGCCGCCCACCACACCCGGGTGCTGTGGGCCGGTCTGCGCTTCGAACTGGCCGTGGGCCGGTGGAAGGCCCTGGACCCCGACCTCAAGGCGCTCGCCGTCATGGTGACCGCCTCGACGGTCGGGTGCGGCTGGTGCATGGACTTCGGCTACTGGACCAACCGGCGGCGGGGCATGGACGCCCGCAAGCTGCGGGACGTACCGGAATGGCGCGGGAGCACGCTCTACGGCCCGCTGGAACGTGACGTCATGGAGTACGCGGAGGCCATGACGGCCACTCCGCCACAGGTCGGCGACGAACTGGTGGACCGGCTGCGGACCTCGCTGGGCGAGGCGGCGCTGGTCGAGCTGACGACCATGATCTCCGTCGAGAACATGCGCGCGCGCACCAACGCCGCCCTCGGCCTGACCAGCCAGGGCTTCAAGGACCACTGCGAGGTGCCGGGCCCGGCACAGGGCAAAGCCGCCGGTCAGGGGTGACCGCACGCGGCCGTAATCGCTTTGACAGGGGTGCCGGCACTTCCCGATACTGAATGACGGTTCAGTAACGCGACCCGTTCGCGGAGGGAGGCAGCATGTCCGTTCACAGCGGCCGCACGTCGCTGACCGGCGGCGAGGCGATCGTCCGCGCGCTGGCGGCACACGACGTGACGCAGGCGTTCGGCATCCCCGGCACACACAACCTGGAGATCTACCGGCATCTCGGGCCGTACGGCATCGGCCATGTCACGCCCCGCCACGAACAGGGCGCGGGATACGCGGCCGACGCGTACGCGCGGGTCACCGGGCGGCCCGGGGTGGCGATCACCACCACGGGTCCGGCCCTGCTCAATATCGCCGCGGCGGTCGGCCAGGCCTACTCCGACAGTGTTCCGCTGCTGGTCGTGTCGCCCGGCATGCCGCTGCGCCACCCCCGGCAGGCGACCGGTCTGCTGCACGAGATGCGCAGCCAGACCGAGGCCCTGCGGGGAGTCGCCGCGTTCAGCCACCGGGTGTCCTCGGTCGAGGAGATCGGCTCCGCCGTGGCGCGGGCGTTCACCCTGATGCGCCACGAGCGCCCGCGCCCCGTCCACATCGAGGTGCCGCTCGATCTGCTGGAGGCCACGGAGCCGGCCGGACCGGTCCGGCTCGCCCCGCCGATGGCCCGGCCGGGCGCGGGCGTGCACGCGGTGCGCGACGCGGCGCGCGTCCTGCGGTCGGCCGAGCGGCCCGCACTGGTGCTCGGCGGCGGCGCCCGGCACGCGGCGGCCGGGTGTCTGGCCCTCGCGGAACAGCTCGGCGCCCCCGTCGTCACCACGGCCAACGGCAAGGGCATCGTCGACGAGACGCACCGGCTGGCGCTGGGGGTGTCCCTGCACAGCCCCTCCGTCCAGCGGTGGCTGACCGGCTGCGACGTGGTGCTCGCCATCGGCACGGAGCTGGCCGAGTCCGACCTCTGGTCCGCGCCGCCCGCCCTCTCCGGGACCCTGATCCGGATCGATCTCGACCCGGCGCAGATGTACGCGGGACGGCCCGCCCGGCACCCGCTGACCGGCGATGCCCGCAGCACCGTCGCGGCGTTGCTGGAGGTGCTCGCAAAAACGTCGGACGAGGACTCCGGGGCCCCGGACCGTGCCGGTTCGGACGTCCGGCCGCCGGATTCCGCCGGCCTGGTGGCGGCGCTGCGCGCGGGGCGGGACACGGAGACGGCGGACCGCGACGCCCGGTGGCTGCCGTATCTCCGCGCCGTGCGCGAGGTGCTCGCCCCGGACGCGGTCCTCACCTCCGACAGCGCCCAGTGCTGCTACTACGGCGCGCTGCCGCATCTCCCGCTCGGCCCCGGGGGGCGCTTCCTGCACCCGACCGGCTTCGGCACGCTCGGGTACGCGCTGCCCGCCGCCATCGGGGCGAAGACCGCCTTCCCGCGACGCCAGGTCGTGGCACTGAGCGGTGACGGCGGCCTGCAGTTCTCCGTGCAGGAGCTGGCCACCGCGGCGCAGCTGGGGCTGCCGTTGCCCGTCGTCGTCTTCGACAACGGCGGCTACGGCGAGATCCGCGACGGAATGGCGGCCCGCGGCGACCACCCGGTCGCCGTCGACCTGGCCCCTGTCGACCTGCCCGGACTGGCCCGCGCCTACGGCGGCCGCGGCAGCCACGCCGACTCCCCCGCGGCTCTCGCCCGCGCTCTTTCCCTGGCCCTGACCACTCCTGGGCCCACCCTGATCACCGTGACCGAGGAGCCTGTCCGATGAGCGCACCCATGGCGTCGACCCCTTCCGCCGCACCCGTCGCACCTACCGCACCGAACCCTCCGGACCCCTTGATCTCCCTCACCTGGACGGACCATGTCACCGGCCGCAACGGCTATCTGGTCGTCGACCGGCTGGTGCGTGGCGTCTCCAGCGGCGGGCTGCGGATGCGCGAGGGCTGCACCCGCGCGGAGGTCGCGGGACTGGCCCGCGGCATGACGATGAAGGAGGCGCTGCACTACGACGCTGCCGACACCCGGGCCCGTTACATCCCGCTGGGCGGCGCGAAGGGCGGCATCGACTGCGACCCGCGCGACCCCGCGGCGTACGGCGTGCTCGTCCGCTTCCTGCGGGCCGTGCGCCCCTACATCGAGAACGTCTGGACGACCGGTGAGGATCTCGGACTCACCCAGGACCTCGTCGACCGGGCGGCGGCGGAGGCCGGGCTCGTCTCCTCCATCCAGGCGGTCTACCCGCTCCTGGACGACGAGACGGCGGCCCGGCGCCGGCTGGCCGCCGCCTTCGCGGTCACCGTGGACGGGATCGGACTCGACGAACTGGTGGGAGGGTGCGGCGTCGCGGAGTCGGCGCTCGCCGCGCTGGACCGCGCGGGTGTCGCGTACGAGAACACCCGGGTGTCGGTCCAGGGGCTCGGCACCATGGGCGGTGCCACGGCGCGCTTTCTCGCGCGGGCCGGCCTCAAGGTCGTCGCCGTCGCCGATGTGAGGGGCACGATCGCCAACCCGGAGGGCCTGGACGTCGAAGCGCTCCTCATGGCGCGGGACGCCCATGGGACGGTGGACCGCGGTGTTCTGCGCGAAGGCGACCGGGAACTGCCGCGCGACGCCTGGCTGACGGTGGACGCGGAGGTGCTGGTCCCGGCCGCCGTCTCGTACGCCGTCGACGCGACGAACCAGGCCGGCATCACGGCGCGCTGGGTCGTGGAGGCGGCGAACATGCCGGTGCTCGCGGAGGCGGAGGAACTGCTGACGGCGCGGGGGATCACGGTGCTGCCCGATGTCGTGGTCAACTCCGGGACGAACGCCTGGTGGTGGTGGACCCTGTTCGGGGACATCGGTCCCGACGCCGGCCAGGCCTTCGCGCACACCCGTCGCGCGATGCGGGACCTGATCGACCGGATGCTGGCCCGCGCGGACGCCGACGGCTCCACGCCCCGGGCCGCGGCACACGCCATCGTCGCCGAACGCCTGCCGCTGATGGCGGAGCGGTTCGGCTGGTACCGGTAGGCGGGGCCGGAAACCGCTCACCGGCGGCCCTTCCCCTACAACCAGCGGACCACCCGGGGATGTTGTGTCATTCCCAGGGTGGAGAGAGGTGCGCCTCGACGAGGGATCCGCGGGCGGGGCCGGTTCCTGAAGGATCTTCCCTGTCCGAACACACGACCGGAAGGATCGAATTCCGTGCGCAGACGACGTCTCGTGCCCCTGTTAGCCGTGAGCGTCACGGCAGCGCTGGCTCCCGCGCTCGCCACCTCGACGGCCACCGCCGCTCCGGCCGGCATCCCGTCGGCCGTCTCCTCGCCCTCCGCCGCCTCGCCCGCCGCCGGGAGCGCGCTGGACCGGTATGTGAAGCAGAAGCCGCGGTGGAAGCGGTGCGAAGCCGACTCCCCCGCGGAGTTCGAGTGCGCCACGATCAAGGTCCCGCTGGACTACCGGGTTCCCGGGGGCAAGCGGATCGACATGGCCATATCGCGGATCAGGAGCACCACCCCCGGCAAGCGGCACGGTGTCCTGCTCTCCAACCCCGGCGGCCCCGGGGGGCCGGGGCTCTCCATGCCGCTGGGGATGAAGGAGGGTCTGCCCGAGTCCACCCGGCAGAAGTACGACCTCATCGGCTTCGACCCGCGCGGGGTGGGGCGGAGCAGCCCGGTCTCCTGCGACCTGGAGCCGGAGGAGGAGAACTGGCTGCGGCCCTACAAGGAGGAGACGTTCGACAAGGACGTCGCCTGGGCGCGCACCGTCGCGGAGAAGTGCAGGGAGACCGCGGGCGACACGCTCCCGCACATCACCACGCGCAACACCGCGCGCGACATGGATCTGCTCCGGGCGGTCCTCGGTGAGAAGAAGATCTCGTACCTGGGGTACTCGTACGGCACCTACCTGGGCGCCGTCTACACCCAGCTCTTCCCGGGCCGGGCCGACCGGTTCGTGCTGGACAGCGCCGTCGATCCGGCGCGCGCCTGGCGAGGGATGATCCAGTGGTGGGCGGAGGGCGCCGAGCCCGCGTTCGACCGGTGGACCGAGTGGGCCGCCGAACGTTCGGCGGAGTACGGCCTCGGTGACACCCCGAAGGAGGTCGACCGGACCCTGTGGGACCTGGTGGCACAGGCCGACGAGACGCCCATCGAGGTGGAGGGGCAGCCGCTCACCGGTGATGACATCCGCACCGGTATGCGGGTGGCGGTCTTCACCCCGCAATACGCCACCGAGGGGGTCGTGGAGCTGAAGAAGGCGGCGGCGGGCAGCAGCGTCTCCGCGAAGAAGCTCGCGCCGTTCGCCGGATCCGGGAGGACCGGGACGGCGGGCGGCGCCGATGGGGCCGAGGCTCCGTCCGACAACATGTCGGCGAGCTTCTGGGCCGTGGTGTGCGGCGACAACTCGGCGGCGTGGTCCCGCGATCCCGAGAGCTACCGCCGGGACGCCATCGAGGACAAGGGCCGGTATCCGCTCTACGGTGACTTCACGTCCAGCATCAAGCCCTGCGCGTTCTGGGACAGGTCCGTGGAACCGGCGACCGAGGTGAACAACGAGGTGGGTTCCCTGATCGTCCAGAACGAGTGGGACTCGCAGACCCCGCTGCCCAGCGGTCGGGCCCTGCACGCCGACCTGAAGCGTTCCACCATGCTCACCGTCCTCGGCGGCGAGGGCCACGCCGTCTACCCGAACGGCAACGCGTGCACGGACGGCACGGTCACCCGCTACCTGCTCACCGGCAGGCTCCCGGCCGGGGACGTGACCTGCCGGGCGACGGCAGGCTCGAACGCGGAGGCACGGGAGAACCGGACGCGGGACGCGCTCCCCGGCTCTCCGCTCCCGCAGCGTGCCCCGGACCGGTTCTGAGTCCGGACGCGGCCCGTCGGCGCACGGGCCGTCGAGGCATGGCCCATCACCGCGCGGCCGTTGACGCGTGACCCGCTGAAACGGGGGGGGGCGGGACCTCCGGGAGAGGTCCCGCCCCCTCGTACGCCGTCGGCGCCGCGGGGCGCGGACTGCGGCAGTTCGCCGCCGCCCGCGCCCGGACCGGAGGCTCAGCTCCGGGCGGGTGTACCGCTCGATGTGACGTGGGCCGTGCCGTCGGCGTCGAGCCAGGCGATGCCGTCGCCGAACTTGTCCACGTCGTAGTTCTTCCAGCCGGGCACGGCGGGCAGGTCCGTGAGCGTCCTGGGCTCGGCGGCGGTGCCCGTGCGGAAGTCGGTGAGACGCAGCTCGCCGGCGGCCGTGTCGTGGTTGACGAGGAACCCGTCCCCGAGCTTTCCGCGCTTGGGCGGGCTGATGCCGTCGCCGGTCTTCAGGTCGTACACGCCGAAGGGGGTCGACAGGTCGCCGGTCGTGTCCTGGCCCAGACAGTCCCAGTACACCCAGCGGCCGACGACCCGGAGGTCGCGGATCACGCACGGGGCGTCGACCGTGTACGGGGTGACGGCGCCGGAGACCAGGTCGCGGGCCTCGATCCGTCCCGCGGTGCCGTCGGTGGTCCACAGCGTGGTCCCCTGGAGCGCGGCGGCCGGGGTCTTCAGCTGCTGAACCACGGCGCCGCCACCGGGCGCTTCGAAGTCGACGACCATCCGCTCGTCGCCGCCTCCGTAGACCGCGTACCTCCCGGCGGCGTCACGCAGACCGCGGCCGGAGGTCGGCGGCATGACACGGTCGAAGGGGACGACCTCGGTGCGTGTACCCGCCGCCGAGGCGCGGACGAGAACATCCCGCTGGGTGGCTTCGTCGTACCGGACGTGGACGACGGAGCCGTCGCCCGCGCCCAGCGGCTGGCCGTAGCTGTCGCCGGGAGGGGCGGTGGTGACTTCGGAGCGTTCCCCCGCCGACGGCGTTCCCGTCAGCGTCACCTTCCGGGTCTGGTAGGAGGGCCGCGGCGCGCTGTCCTCCTCCTTGGTGACCAACTGGCCGCCGGCCAGCGCGATGCCGCGCAGAACGGCGGGTGCGGCGGGCACCTCGGAGAGCGTGCGCAGCGTCGGACGGCCGTCCGACGCGGTCTCGATACGGCGCACCGCCCAGTCACCGGCGTCCGCGCCGCCGACCGTCACCGCTCCACCGCCGGGGATCTGGGCGAGGCCGGGCTGGGCCGAGGCCAGCAGGGTCAGTGGTGTGCCGCCACCGATCGGGGTGGCTCTGAGCGGGCCTCCCCGACGGGCGGGAGGGTTCTGTTCGGTGGGGGTCTGCGGCCGGTGGGCCGTGAGGAGCCAGTCCCCGGCCAGTCCGACGACGGGGGTGCCTTCGCCGGAGGACGGTACGGCGACCGCGGTCTGTGTCCCGGCCGGATCGTCACGGCGGATCACCCGTGCCTGGCTCATGCCCTGCTGGTACCAGGCGATGTGGGTGGGAGAGACGGCGGCCTGGATGGACCAGGACTCGTCGACGACGGCATGGGTCGAGACGGGGGTGAGCGTGCCGGTGGTCAGATCGAGGATGCCGAGGGTGTGCCCGCGGGTGAACTTGACGACGGCCACCCGTCCGTCCCCGGCGGCGACCGGATACCGGTCGAATCGCAGTCCTGACGGTGGATCGACCGGGGTGTCGGTGGTCGTGCCGTCCTGGAGCCGGAGGATGTGCAGCTTGTCCACCTGCCACACCTCGTTGTACGAGAACGTCAGTACGGTCCGCCCGAAGGAAGCCAGGGTGTACTGACCGTCCGGCACGGTGAGCGGCGTCGATTCCCCGGTCGCCGGGTCGCGCAGCTGCACCACGCCGCTCGCACCGACGGGCACGGGAAGGATGTCCGTGCCGGCCCCGTAGTAGCCCTGCTGGCCGGGCAGTTGACCCGTGAAGCCCTCGACGGTCCGCTCGGACCCGTCGTATCCGCGCCACTGGTACGCAGCGGTGGATCCGTCGCCCGTCTCCCGCCGGTGGAGATAGCCGGTGTCCCCGGCGGCGTACAGCACGTCCTGCACGGGCGTGTACCTGTCCGGCGCGCTCACCACGACCTCCGCGGCCTCGGCTCCCTTGGCGTGGGCCACCGGGGAGACCGCGGCGACCGGCACGGCGGCAAGAGCCAGGACGAGGGCGAGACGTCGTGCAATATCGGGCACATGTTCGAATTTCGTGTTCATGTAGAGCCCAGCGTCGGGCGGGGCGAAACCATCACACCGGCCTCGGCGGGCTCCTCGACGAGGGCGGAATTCCGGCGGCCCCGCACCCATGAAGCGTCCCGCCCGACCCGCCCGACCTGCCCGTCCCTCTTGTCCCGCCGGCCCGCGCGTCCTGACGTCCCGCTTCAGCGATCGGCGGCTCCGGCACGGCCGGCGCCCGAGGCCTTCGGCGTCGGCTCACGCCCGGCTCCCGGCCCCGCATCGCGCTTCCCGCCAGTCCGCGCACCGCTGCCCGCGCCCGCCTTCTTCTCCTTGCCGTCGGCCGCCGGGCGGAGCAGCGCCTCGCAGTAGCCCGCCACCTGCGACGCGCCTCCGGCGGCTTGCTCCAGACGCTCCAGGGCCGTCGGGTCCCCGGCCCTTTTGCTGCCCCGCGACCGCGCGTACACCTGGCAGAGCGCCGTCTCTCCCGGTGCCCGCGCCGCGCCGTCCGGTGCCCGCCCCGGTCCACCGGCGCGGCGTCCGGAGTCCGTCGGTCCGGTCGGTCCCGGACCCGTGACGCCGGTGCGGGGCGGGGGCGTACGGGGGCGAGGGAGCTCCGGATCGGCGGACGAGGGGGCCGACGCGCTGTGTACGGGCCGGACGGGGGCCCGGCCGCCGCCGGGTCCTCCGTCGCCGAACGGCGTCGGCAGCGCACCCGAACCGGCGGCCAGCGCGGCCCCGCCGAGCGTCACCGCGGCGGCGAGGCCTGCGATCGCCGCGCGCACCTGAAGTCCACCGCGTCGCCGGTCCGCGGGCCGCCAGTCGTCGCGCCCGCGTCTGCGCCACGGCGGCACCGTCCTGTCCGGCCATCGGCCGCGCGCCTCCCGGAAGGCGGCCAGTGCCCGCTGTTCCGCATCCCGCCCGGCCTCTCCCGCACTCCGGGCGGCTGCGCCCGCCCCGTCCGGCCCGGGTGGCACCGATGTCCCGGACCCGTGCCGCGGTTCCTGTGTCATGCCTCGTCTCCCCGACCGCTCCGCCGTCCGCGCGGCGTACCCGCCACTCCGTTACCGCTCAACTGCTCGCCGAGCCTCTTCAGTCCCCGGTACGCGGACGTGCGGACGGCACCGGCCCGCTTGCCGAGCACACGCGCCGTCGCGGGACCGTCGAGTCCGACGACGACCCGCAGCAGGACCGCCTCCGCCTGCTCCCTGGGCAGGGTGGCGATCAGTTCCAGCGCCTCCTGTGTGGAGAGGGTCTCCAGGGCCGACGCGGCGGTGTCGTGACCACCCGGCAGTTCCAGCATGTCCTGTTCCAACAGGGCGGTTCCGGGGCGCCGTTTCTGTTTGCGCAGATGATCCAGCGCCCGGTTCCGCGCGATCGTCGCGGTCCAGCCGCGAAAACCCGCGCCGTCCCCCCGGAACCGCCAGAGGTCGCGGGCGATCTCCAGCCAGGCGTCGGAGGCCACGTCCTCGGCATCATCGCCGACCATTCCCCGCAGATAGCCGAGCAGACCGGGATGGGTCAGCCGGTAGGCCGCTCCGAACGCCTCCTCGTCTCCCTGCTGGGCCCGCTCAACGGCCGCCCCGAGCTCGGCGTCGTACACCTGCCCGCGGCGCTGTTCCTCGACCTTGGCCACACGTTCCTCTTCGTACCGATCGCCTCGCCGGCGCATGCCGGCGCGGCACAATTCGCCCCGTCCGCCCGCCCCGGGGCCGACGTCCCTCGCCTACCTCTGCGTGGTGGCACACAGAAACGTCACAGCAAGGACCTGGTGTTTTTACGGATCGGGCCTGCGACAGGGGCCTCCGAGCGCCCCCGCGCGCCCCGCCGTGGAAGCGTGGAACCCGGCCTCCGCAGACTCCGCCGCCTTCGCCGCCGGTCCCGGCACCGGAGGCGTGATGCCACGCTTCCGGAGGGCAGAAGAGGCTTCCGGAGGTCGGCGACGAGCCGAAACCCGCTTTCCGGACACGGCGCGGGCATTGGTTAGGGTGGCCGCGTGGCGAGAGTGCGGTTGGGCGTGGCGGAGCGGCGTGAGGAATTGCTGCGCGCCGCGGTCGAACAGATCCAGGTGCGCGGGGTCTCCTCCGTACGGATCGCCGATGTGGCTGCCGTGCTGGGGGTGAGCAACGCGCTGGTGCTCTACCACTTCTCGACCAAGGAGAAACTGGTCGCCGCCGCCTTCGCGTACGCGGCCGAGGCCGACCTCGCCCATCTGCGCAAGCTGCTGACCCGCCGCACCAGCGCGGTGCGGCGCCTGCGGGCGGCCGTCCGCTGGTACGCGCCGACCGGTCAGGCCAAGGGCTGGCGCCTGTGGATCGAGGGCTGGGCGGCCTCCCTGCGCGAGTCGGCACTGCGTGAGGTGGCGGGCGAGCTCGACCAGCGGTGGAAGGCCGAGCTGGCCGCGGTCATCGAAGAGGGCGCCGCCGCCGGTGAGTTCCGCTGCGACGACCCGGTGTCGGTGGCCTGGCGTCTGACCGCCCTGCTCGACGGCCTGGCCGTACAGATGACGTCGTACGCGGGTCCGCTCTCCCGGGCCACGATGCTGCGGTGGACCGATGAGGCACTCGCCCGCGAACTGGGCATCGACCACGCGACCCTGACGGCCTGACGCCTCCGCCCCGCCTCCGCCTCCACTGCCCCGGAGCGGCCAGGGGCAGCCCGGGTCAGGTCTGGCGCACCGGCGCGTAGGCCGCGCCGTCGATTCCGAAGGTCCACGCGACTCCGTCCTTCGCCGTCCGCGTCGACGGCGGTACCCGCAGCCAGTAGGTGCGGTGCGTGCCGTCCGGTTCGGGAGTGGAGTTGACCACCTCGACCATCACCACGTCCTCGTCCCCGTCCAGCGCGATCCGCCAGAGGATGCCCGTCTCGTCGCGGTGGACCGGTTCGGCGCGGGATTCGGTGAGGTAGCGGTCGTAGCCGTAGTACTCCAGCATCACGCGGCGCAGTTCCGCGTTCTCCTCGGCGCGTATCCGCTCCGGGGTCAGGGCCGACAGTTCCGCCAGGAATTCGGCGGGCACCGGCATCCCCCGCCACGCGTACAGCGCGAAGCCGTCCGCGTAGCTGAGGGCCGGGCCGTCCCCGTGGTCGAGCCGTCCCGCCTCGTCCCGGTGCAGCGCCTCGGGGCGCTCGCTGATCACCACGGCCCTCTCGTACGGCCACCACCAGCCGGCGTTGCGGGCGACCTCCGCGAGGCCGGTCAACCGGTCGCCGCGCCCGTCGAAGGCGGCGAGCCAGGCGGCGTCGTGCTGTCCGAGGACGGCGTCGAGCAGCAGCAGCCGGACAGCGGACTCGTCCTTCGGCCGTGCGGCGAGGTCCGCGACGACACCCGTCCGTATCCGTTCGGCGAGGGCCGCCGTGGTCTCCCAGAGCTGGGCCCCGGTGGCGGACCAGAGCGCGGACCAGCCCGCGGGGCCCAACTCGTCGTACATCCTGCGGCGTTCCTCGGCCCAGGGCCGGGTGCGGATGTCGTCGCGGACCGAACGGCCGGCGTCGGCCAGCTTCTCCACCACGCCGACCGCCTCGCGCGGCGAGTCGGCCCAGATGATCCGTCCCGGCTCGGCGAGGCCCGCGCTGCGGTAGGCGAGCCGCACGCCCGCCTCCGCCGCGGCCCGGTCCGCCCTGCCCGTCGCCGCCGCCACGGTCCGCCAAGAGTTCACGTGCTGCATCGGTTGTCCCGTCCCCTGTTTCTCGTATCTCGTATCTCGTCCGTGGAATCGCGGGAATCGCGTTCCCGGCAGCGGAGCCCGTTGTTCGGACCCCGGTGTTCGGCCCCCGTTGTTCGGACCCCGGTCGGCGGAGCCCGGCTCCCGGTGCTCGGTCGTCCGCCCGCTCGTGCCGGCGCCTGCCGGTCCGGCGGGATCAGTCCGCGACGATGCGGATCGCCCCCGGCGCGTACTCCCGCTGGCGCACGACCCGGAACCAGCCCTTCGGCAGCGGGATCACCGCGTGCTCCTCGTGCACCACCCGTCCGCCCTCGGGGAGATGCAGGAGCATCGGGCCGAACGGACCGGCCTCCCGGATCAGCCGGCCGGGCCCCTGCACGGCGTGCGCGTGTCCGGTGACCTCGCCCAGGGCGAGCACCAGGCGCCCCCGCCCGTCGCGCAGTTCGCCCGGCGCCTTGAGGAAGGGGGCGGGCACCGCCGACTCCTCCACCGCCATGATCAGTACATCGCCCTGCCGGTACACAGACGTCTCCCCTCGGTCGCGGCACCCGCTGTGCCGAACACGAGGAAAACGCTACGGGCCGGGTCTGACAATCGACCGGCGGCGGACATCCGGACAGGTCCCGGTCACCGCGCTGTCAGTGGCGCTTGATAGACCTTGCGGACAACAACCCGTTCCCAGCATCAGGAGCTCAGGGCCATGTCCGGTGTGGACCATCTCAGCGAGCTGTGCGGCCTTCCGGCCGTCGACTTCCAGCGTGACGCCTCCGAAGCACCCCGTCCGGCCGCCGACGCCGCCGCCTGGCGGATCAGCGTCGATCCGTACGACGACGAGGACGCCGACCGGACCTGGGAGCAGGAGTTCGCGGCATTCCTGGACGCCGTCGATCCGGCCGGGGTGCGTGCTCTGATCATCGGCCAGTGGGGCGAGGCGTACGAGGAGACGTCCTCCGTGCCGATCGGCCTGGTCATCGCCGCGGCCGGCCGGCTGACCTCGCTGGAGGGGATCTTCGTCGGGGACCTGGTGATGGAGGAGGCGGAGATCTCCTGGATCGAGCAGTCGGACGTCACCGCGCTGCTCACCGCGTTCCCTTCGCTGGTGGAGTTCGGGGTGCGCGGCGGCACCGGTCTGGAGTTCCCGGCGACCAGGCACGAGCGGCTGCGCTCGCTCACCGTCGAGGCGGGCGGACTGCCCGTGCAGGTGGTCCGGGGCGTGCTGGACAGCGAGCTGCCCGCGCTGGAGAAGCTCGACCTGTGGCTGGGGGTCTCCGCGTACGGCGGCGATGCCGACGTGGCGGACCTGGCGCCGCTGCTGTCCGGCACCCGCTTCCCCCGGCTGCACCATCTGGGCCTGCGCAACAGCGAGGTGGAGAACGAGATCGCGGCGGCCGTCGCCTCGGCCCCGGTCGTCGCCCGGCTGCGCACGCTGGACCTGTCGAACGGCACGCTCGGCGACGAGGGCGCCGCCGCGCTCCTGGAGGGCCAGCCGCTCACCCACCTCGAAGTGCTCGACCTGCACCACCACTTCCTCTCCGAGGCGATGGAACGCCGGATCACCGACTCGCTGGTGCCCCACGGGGTCCGGGTCGACCTCTCCGAGCGCAGCAAGCCCTGGGGCGACGGTGGCCCCGAGGGCCGTTACACCGCCGTGGCGGAGTGACCCGATGACCGATACCGAGCTCTTCTTCGGCCTGCCCGTCCATACGCTTCCGGAGCCGGGCGAGAAGGACCCCTCGGAGCTGCCGTCCGCGCACTCGGTCGCCTGGCGGCTGGACTGCGGCTGGCAGGGTTCCCTGACATTCCCCGTCCTGTGGCGGCACTTCCTGGACACGGTCGACACCGAGCAGGTGCGGGCGCTGGTGATCGGCCCGTGGTGGCAGGGCAATTACACCGGCATCGAACCGGTGGTGGAGCTGATCGCCGGACACGCGGACCGTTTCCCCGCGCTGCGGGCCCTGTTCCTCGCGGATGTGGAGAGCGAGCAGTGCGAGATCTCCTGGCTGATGATGTCGGACATCACACCGGTGCTCACCGCGTTTCCGCTCCTGGAGGAGCTGCTGGTGCGCGGCTGCGGGCAGACCGCGGAGGCGGAGGGCCTGCGGCTCTCGCCGGTGCGCCACGAGAGTCTGAGATCCCTGTGCTTCGAGTCCGGTGGGCTGCCCGGCCATGTCGTGCGGGCGGTCGCCTCCTCGGAACTCCCGGCTCTGGAGCGGCTGGAGATCTGGTTCGGGTCCACCTGGTACGGGGGCGACGCGACGGTCGAGGACCTGGGCCCGCTGCTGTCGGGCGGCACGTTCCCGCGGCTTCGCCATCTGGGGCTGCAGAACAGCGAGATCCAGGACGAGATCGCGGCGGCGGTCGCCTCGGCGCCCGTCGTGGCCCAGCTGGAGTCGCTGTCTCTCTCCATGGGCACCCTCGGCGACCTCGGCGGTGCGGCGCTCCTGGCCGGGCAGCCGCTGACCCATCTGTCCACGCTCGACCTGGATCACCACTACCTGAGCGACGAGGTGTTCGACCGCATCCGCGCGACCTGCGCGCCCGCCTCGGTCAGTGGCGAGGCGGAGGACATGGACGAGGACGAAGAGGAACGGTATGTCGCGGTCAGCGAGTAGCCACGCGCCGCGTTTCGCGGTCGTCGGCAATCCGGACAACCGGCGTGTCGCCTTCTTCCGGGAAGCCGTGCGCGCCGCCGGACTGCCCGACGTCCGCGTCGTGTCCTGGCTCCAGGTGCTGACCGGTGAGGCGGTGTTCCGGCCGGGCGAGACCGTACGGATGGACTCGCCCGGCGAGGACGCCGAGGTGGAGCGGCTGCTGCGCGGGGTGGGCGATCCCTCGCGCGTGGAGGGGACCTCACGCTGGTACGCGACGTTCACCGCGGCCGTGGGGGAGGTGGCGCGGGCCGCTTCGGCGGCGGGCGCCACCCTGCTCGGCGATCCCGGGGACATCGCGGCGCTGTTCGACAAGCGGCGGTGCCATGCCGTGCTGGACGGTGCCGGGGTCCCCGTGCCGGCGTCGCCGACGTCCGGTCCCGCCGCACCGGTCGTGCGGGGCTGGGAGGATGTGCGCGAGCTGATGGCGGCACGCGGCATGCCGCGGGTGTTCGTGAAGCTCGCCCACGGCTCGTCCGCCTCGGGGGTGCTGGCCGTGGAGACGGCCGGCCCCGGCCGGGTCCGGGCGAGCACGTCGGTGGAGCGGGACGGGGAGGGGCGGCTGTTCAATTCGCTCCGGGTGCGGCGGTACGAGACGGAGCGCGAGGTCGCCGAGATCGTCGACACGCTCGCCCCGGACGGACTGCATGTCGAGCGCTGGCTGCCCAAGGCCTCCCAGCGGGGGCGGGCCGCGGATCTGCGCGTCGTGGTCGTCGCCCGCCGCGCGACGCACGCCGTCGTGCGGACCAGCCGTTCCCCGATGACGAATCTGCATCTCGGCGGCGTCCGGGGCGATCTGGACGAGGTCCGGGCCGCCGTCGCGGCGGCGGGCGGCAGCTGGCAGGACGCGCTCGCGACGTGTGAGCGCGCCGCCGCCTGTTTCCCGCGGACGCTGTGCGTGGGCGTCGATCTGCTGCCCGCGACCGGCTGGCGGCGGTTCGCCGTCGGCGAGGTCAACGCCTTCGGTGATCTGCTGCCCGGTCTGACCGGACTGCCGGGCAGCGGCGCCGAAGGACTGGACACCTATGCGGCGCAGGTCGCCGCCGTACTGGACAGAGCAAGGAACCACCGTGTCATCGCTGCCCCCTGACCCCGGCCGCCGCACCCCTGACGGCCGCATCCCGGACACCGGGGAACCCGACATGAGCGGGATCGTCGGACATCACGATCTGCTGCTCGTCACTCTCGACACCCTGCGCTACGACGTCGCCGCGGAGCTGGCCGCGGCCGGACGCATCCCGCATCTGGCCCGGCATCTGCCCGGTGGCATCTGGGAGAAGCGGCACGCGCCGGGGAGTTTCACCTACGCCTCGCACCAGGCGATCTTCGCCGGGTTCCTGCCGACCCCCGCCTCCCCGGGGCCGCATCCGCGGCTGTTCGCGGCACGGTTCGCGGGCAGTGAGACGACGGCGGACGGCACCTTCGTCTTCGACACGCCCGACCTGGTGTCCGCCCTGGCGGCCGAGGGCTACCGCACGGTGTGCATCGGCGGCGTCGGCTTCTTCAACCGGCAGGGGCCGCTCGGATCGGTGCTGCCCGGCATGTTCCAGGAGAGCCACTGGGAGCCCGGCTTCGGTGTCGCCTCGCCGACCTCCTTCGAGGAGCAGGTGACCCGCGCCGAGGAGGTCGTGGCCGAACTCCCGCCGGAGCGGCGGCTCTTCCTGTTCGTCAATGTGTCGGCGCTGCACCAGCCCAACTGGTTCCACCGGCCGGGCGCCACCCGCGAGGCGGGCGACTCCCGCGCCACGCACGCCGCCGCCCTGGAGTACGTCGACCGGCACATCGGCCGGCTCTTCGCCGCGGCGAGCAGCCGCCGCCGCTGCTTCGCGATCGTCTGCTCCGACCATGGCACGGCCTACGGGGACGACGGCTTCACCGGCCACCGGCTCGGCCACGAAGCCGTCTGGACCGTGCCGTACGCCCATTTCTTCCTTGAGCCCGGGGACGCATGATGACCAGCCCGACCCTGCCCGCCGTCAGGCCGTACGAGAGCTACGTCTACGCCTATCCGCACAAGACGGCCTACCGCCCGCTCACCGGCCGGCCCGCGCTGCGTGAGCTGTGGGCGGCGGAGCCCAAGGACGCGCTCTCCCTCTACCTCCACATACCGTTCTGCGAGGTCCGCTGCGGCTTCTGCAACCTGTTCACCCGGATCGGCGCTCCCGGGGAGCTGACCACGCGCTATCTCGACGCGCTGGACCGGCAGGCGACCGCCGTCCGCGACGCGCTGGGCGACCAGGAGCCGGTGCGGTTCGCCGCCGCCGCGTTCGGCGGCGGTACGCCGACCTTCCTGACCGCCGGCGAGCTGGAGCGGCTCTGCGACATCGCGGAGAAACGGATGGGCGCCGACCTGCGCGCGGTGCCGCTGTCCGTGGAGACCTCGCCGTCGACCGCGACGGCGGACCGGCTGGCCGTGCTCGCCGACCGCGGCACGACCAGGGTCAGCATCGGTGTGCAGAGCTTCGTCGAGGCCGAGGCCCGCGCGGCGGTCCGCCCGCAGCACCGCGCCGATGTGGAGGCGGCCCTCGGCCGGATCCGTGACGCCCGGGTACCGGTCCTCAACATCGACCTGATCTACGGCATCGACGGGCAGAGCGAGCGGAGCTGGCTCACCTCCCTGGACGCCGCGCTGGCCTGGCGCCCCGAGGAGCTCTACCTCTATCCGCTGTACGTACGCCCGCTGACCGGCCTCGGACGTCTCGGGACGGCCGCGGACCCGGCGGCCGAGGAGCGTGCCGCGAACGCCTGGGACGAACAGCGGCTGCGGCTCTACCGGGCCGGCCGCGACCATCTCCTCGCCCATGGCTACGAGCAGGTGTCGATGCGGATGTTCCGCCGTGCCGACGCCCCGGCGGAGGGCCCCGACGACTACGCCTGCCAGACCGACGGCATGATCGGTCTCGGCTGCGGTGCCCGCTCGTACACCGCTGCGCTGCACTATTCCTTCGACTACGCGGTGGAGATGCGGGAGATCCGCGGCATCATCGACGGGTTCACCGCGACCGAGGACTTCTCCCGGGCCGAGGTGGGCCGGTATGTGGACGCCGACGAGGCGCGCAGGCGTCATCTCCTCCAGTCGCTGCTCCAGGCCGCGGGTCTGCGGCCCGAGGAGTACCGGCAGCGGTTCGGTACGGATCCGCGCGAGGACTTCCCGGCCGAGCTGGAGCGCTTCGCGGCGCGCGGCTGGCTGGACGGGAGCGCCGGCGGGGATCTGCTGCGGCTCTCCCCCGAGGGGCTGGCCCACTCCGACGCGCTGGGCCCCGAGCTGTTCTCCCCCGCGGTACGGGCCGCGATGGCCGCGTACGAACGGAAGTGAGCCCCGCCATGGACCTGACGATTCTCTACCGCGGCCCGCTGGCCTCCTGCGACTACGACTGTCCGTACTGCCCGTTCGCCAAGCGGCGTGACAGCCGGGAACAGCTGACGGCGGACCGGGCGGCTCTGGAGCGGTTCACCGCGTGGGCCGCGGCGCAGACGGGCGACCGGCTGTCGGTCCTGTTCACACCGTGGGGCGAGGGTCTGGTGAGGTCCTGGTACCGGCGGGCGCTGGTCGAGCTGTCGCTGCTGCCGCACATCGCCCGGGTGGCCATCCAGACCAATCTGAGCGCCCGCACGGACTGGCTGGCCGGGGCCGACACGGACCGGGTCGCGCTGTGGTGCACGTACCACCCCGGTCAGACGCCGTACGAGCGCTTCCTCGGCAAGTGCCGGGAGCTCACCGCTCGCGGGGTGCGCTACAGCGTGGGTGTGGTCGGATTCGACGCCCATCTCGACGAGGCGCGGCGGCTGCGGGCGGCGCTGCCCGAGGAGGTCTATCTCTGGGTCAACGCCGCCGAGGGGCACACCTACACGGACGAGGAGGCGAACCGCTGGACTGCGCTGGACCCGCTGTTCCCGTACAGCAGGCATCCGCACCGGTCGGCCGGGCTGCCCTGCCGCACGGGAGAGTCGGTCATCTCCGTGGACGGTGACGGCACGGTGCGGCGGTGTCACTTCGTCCGCGCGGAGCTGGGCAGTCTCTACGACGGCAGCTACCGCCGGGCGCTCGGTCCGCGGGGCTGCCCGCTCGATGTGTGCGACTGCCACATCGGCTATGTGCATCTGGAGACACTGCCGCTGTACGACGTGTTCGCGGGCGGTGTGCTGGAGCGGATACCGGCTCCGGGCCACCGGGCCACGCCGCCGGCCGGGCTCGTGGTGCCGAACCCGGCCCGGCGTGCTCTTCCCCTGACGGTCCTGCGCGACGCGCCCTGAGAGCCGTCCCGGTCAGAGGGGAAGCAGGTCGGGGCGCTTGGCCTCGGCGTGGTCGCCGGAGGACTCGCCGCGCAGCCGCCGCCCGATCCACGGGACCAGGTACTCGCGCGCCCAGTGGATGTCGTCGCGCCGTTCCTCGAAGGTGCCGCGCTGTGCCTGCGGCGGCCAGGCCTGGTCCGGGTCGGCGGGCACGTCCACACCGAGCACCTGTGCCGCGCGCAGTGCGACGCGGGTGTGGCCCTCGGGCGACAGGTGCAGCCGGTCGTCGTCCCAGGCGCGCCTGTCCTGCACCGAGCGGAGCGACCACAGGTCCAGGACGGGGCAGTGGTAGCGGTCGGCGATGGACCGCAGATGGACGTTGTACGTCGCGATCTTCCCGCGCATGTGCCGCAGCACCGGCACGCCGCGGGTGTCGAACCCGGTGGTGATCATGACGGTGCCGACCGCGTCGGTCAGATCGGCGACCGCGCGCTCGAAGCGCTCGGCCAGATCGTCGGGGTCGGTGCCCGGCCTGATGATGTCGTTGCCGCCCGCACAGAAGCTGACCAGCTCGGGAGCCAGCTCCTTGGCGCGGGGGACCTGTTCCTCGACTATCTGGTCGAGGAGGCGTCCGCGTACGGCGAGATTGGCGTACCGGAAATTCCCGTGCGCGGATTGATCCGGGCTCGTCGCGGTGTCGGGGACCGGGAGCCGGTCCGCCAGCAGGACCGCGAACCGGTCCGCCCAGCCGACGAAGGTCCCGTCGGGGCCGGGGTCTCCGACTCCTTCGGTGAAACTGTCGCCAATCGCCGCGTACGACCCGATGATGCCTGGTTGATTGTTTCTCGAATCGTCTGCCACAAGCGCATATCCTGCACCGTCGAATGTGACCTACGCGACCGTAATACGGGGTTGACGGGTGGTGAGATAGACCACCCGGTCAGTTTTTGGTAAAGCCGGAATAAGGACAGGGGCGGTGCGCCGACGCGCACCGCCCCTGTTCATGTCTGGTCTTCACCGCTCCATCAGATGGAGACGCCGTGCTGGCGCAGGTAGGCGACCGGGTCGACGTCCGAGCCGTAGCTCGGGCCGGTGCGGACCTCGAAGTGGAGGTGCGGGCCGGTGGAGTTGCCGGTGGAGCCGGAGAGGCCGATCTGCTGGCCGCCGGCGACGGTCTGGCCCACGGAGACACTGAGCGAGGACTGGTGGGCGTACTGGGAGTACATGCCGTCGGCGTGCTTGATGACGACCTCGTTGCCGTACGAACCGCTCCAGCCGGCCGAGACCACGGTGCCCGGACCGATGGCGCGGACGACGGTGCCCGACGCGGCCTGGAAGTCCGAGCCGGTGTGGTAGCCGCTGGACCAGCTGGCGCCGGAGGCGCGGTACTGGGTGGTGACGTTGGCGTTGGCCACCGGGGTCGTCCAGCCGGAGCTGTTGCTCTGGGCGGCGCTGGTGTTCGTGGAGGTGGTGGACTTCCCGGCCTCGGAGGACGGGGCCGAGGAGTCCGCGGACGAGGCGGTCTTCGGGGCCGGCTGCGCCTTCGGGGCGGCCGGGGCGGCCTTCGGGGCGGCCTTCTCCGGCTCCGCCTTCGACGGGGCCGGCGCGGACTGCGCGGCGTCCGCGGAACCGGACGCCTTGGCGCCGAGGGTCAGCTTCATGCCGGGGAAGATCAGGCTCGGGTTCTCGCCGACGACCTCGCGGTTGTCCTGGTACAGCTTCTGCCAGCCGCCCTTGAGCTTGTGCTCGGCGGCGATCTTCGAGAGGTAGTCGCCGGAGACGACGGAGTAGGTCTTCGAGGCGCCGTGGGTCGTGGCCGCGGCACCCGGGGCGGTGTGCGCGGCGGCGACCGAGGCGGCGGCGGGCTTGGCCGCGGGCGCGGCCTTCTCCGCGGCGTGCGCTCCGGTGGCACCGATCAGCGGGAGGGCGAGGACGGCGCCGCCGGTCCCTGCGGCGAGGACACCGCGGGCGATCGGGCCGGTCTTCGTACGACGGTGCTTACCCGTTGCGGGCATGGGGGAATTCCTCTCCGGCGCCTACGAGGTGAGCTGTCGGGTTCGGGCTGGAGATGCCCGGTCGCTCTCGGCGACTTCACCCCGAGCCGGTCCGGATCTCTCCGGGCCGGCGGCTTACCTGGGTCCCCCGCTCCTGCCACACGAGTGTGGGTGGGTACGAATTCCGGGCGGCGGCAGGATTAGGCGATCCGTCCGGATTGACGGTGACCGTAAACGAGTCAGGACGACAGGAACAAGCCATCGGTTGCCTGCCGGAATCCCCGATTCAATTTCGGTCCGGAATTCCCGTCACACTCCGTGGATTACGGATCTTGGCATTCCGCGCGGCGCCCGGATCGCCTCCGGGCGCCGCCACCACACACCGTCACGGATATGATCCCGCTCACCAGCGGGCCACCATCTCCCCCACAAACAGGGCACGTTCTGCCAAATGCCCCATTACGGACATGTCATGGTCATCGCTTCTGACGCAACCTCAGCACCCGGGCGTCCAGGTCGCCGCTCAGCCCGGTGTGCAGCCCGTGATGCAGCAGCACCGATCCCTGGTATTCCGCCCCGGTGTCCTGACAGACGTACGTCGCCGAGGCGTCCAGGCCACGCAGCCGCAGGGCCGGCGGACGCTGGCCGAACCGCTGGGCCTCCAGCCACATCAGCACCACGGCCTCCTCGCCCAGGACGTAGCTCACCGCGCTCAGCCCGCCGCGCGGCGCCGCGAGCCGGTGGAGGGCCCCGTACTGCACCACCGGGCGGATCTCCTTGTAGAGGGAGACCCAGTCCCGCGCCTCGGCCAGCTCCTGCGGGCTCCACTCGGTGAGGTCGCCGCCGACCCCGAGCACCCCGGCCATCGCGCTGACGAAGCGGAACCGCAGCGAACTCACCCGGTTGTTCAGCTGGACGTTCGGGCTGTCGGTGACCCAGGCCGCCATGACCCGTGCCGGATGGATCTGTCCGAAGCCCTCCTGGATGGCGAGCCGGTCCAGCGGGTCGGTGTTGTCCGAGGTCCACACCTGATCGGTGCGGGAGAGCACGCCCAGGTCGACCCGGCCCCCGCCTCCCGAGCAGGACTCGAAGGCCACGCCCGGGTGCGCGGCGCGCAGCCGGTCGAGCAGCGCGTACAGCGCGTCCACATGCGCGATCCAGAGCTTCTGCGGGTACTCCTCGCCCGGCCAGCCCGCCTCGGCGAAGCAGCGGTTGAAGTCCCACTTCACATAGTCGATCGGAGCGCTGGAGAGCAGCGCGTCGAGCTGCTCCCAGAGGTATTCCTGCACGTCCGGCCGGGCCAGGTTGAGCACCAGCTGATGACGGAACTCGGTCCGTGTACGGCCGGGGAAGTGCTGCACCCAGTCCGGGTGGGCCCGGTAGAGATCGCTGTCGGGGTTGACCATCTCCGGCTCGACCCAGATCCCGAACCGCATGCCGAGTGCGCGCACCTCGTCGGCGAGCGGCCGCAGCCCGCCGGGGAAGCGGTCGGGGTTGGGCGTCCAGTCACCGAGCCCGGCCCGGTCGCTGGTGCGCTGCCCGAACCAGGCGTCGTCCACCACGAACAGCTCGACGCCCATCTCCGCCGCGCGCACGGCGAGCGCACGCTGCTGTTCCACGGAGATGTCGAAGCCGGTCGCCTCCCAGGAGTTGTAGAGCACCGGCCGCGGCGTACTGGCGTCCGGGATCACATGGGCCAGCTGCCAGGCGTGCCAGGCCCGGCTCGCCCCGCCGAAGCCGTCCGGGCTCCACAGGCCGGCGAAGACGGGTGTGGTGTACGACTCCCCCGGCGCGAGCCGCAGCAGGCCGGACTCGTCGTAGCCCGCGCCCCCGTTGATCTGCACGAGACCGTGCGGCAGCTGATGCACGGCGATCCGCCAGGACCCGGACCAGCCCAGAGCGCAGCCGTACACCTCTCCGTGCTCCTCGGTCGCGACACCGCCCGCGTCCAGTGCCACCCATGGCAGATGCTGGTGTCCGGTGTGCCCGCGGCGGCTGGAGAGGACCTTCTCGCCGTACGTGAGGTCCGACCGCACCAGCCGGGACTCCGCCGCCCAGGTGCCGTGCAGCTGGCTCAGCCGCCAGTGCTCCCGGGCCGGCAGCGTCCAGGTCGCCGCGTCGGCGCGCAGCAGTTCCAGGGGCGGGCCGTCCGGGCCGGCGTGGGCGACCGTGGTCCAGCGCTCGATCACATCGGAGTCGTCGCGCATCCGGTAGTGCAGGGTCAGCGCGAGGCGGTGCACGGCGTCCGTGAAGCCCAGCCGGAGTTCGTCGCCGTCCGTCCCGGCGCCCCCGAACGCCCACTCGGTGCCCCTGACCTCGTCGGTACGCACGGAGAGCGCCGGGCGGACGAACCGGGGACCGCCCTCGACCGGGTACTCCTCATGGCCGTCGAGCGGGGAGTCGAAGCCGGGGCAGGGCGGGAAGGGCTCGGCGGCCAGCGCCTCGGCAGCGGCCATCGTGAGGCGCGGCCCCCAGTGCAGGTGCAGCAGCTCATCGCGGTCGGTGAGGTGGAGCGCGTAGCTGCCGGTCGCACCACTGAGCACCCAGGTACGGCCCGTGTCACCAGTCTCGATCATCATTTCCCTCACGTTCGAACAGTTCCGCACATCATCGACCACGGTGATGGTGCGGGGCAATGCCCGTGCGGGTTTGCGTGGCGAGCTGTGCACCTCGTCCGAGATGATTGCCTGAGGAATCGATGTCGTATCGTCACGAGCGTGCACTCGTCGGCGAGCAGCGCCGACGCCAGACACCCCAGGAGCCGCCGTGACTCAGCAGGTGCCGCAGGTCCCGCCGACAGAATCCGAGCTGACCGGAGTCCGCAATTTCCGTGATGTGGGAGGGCTCCCCACCACGGACGGACGCCGTGTGGCCTTCGGGCGGCTCTACCGCAGCGGTCACCTGGCGCACGCCACGGAGCAGGACACGGCGGTCCTCGGCAGGCTCGGCCTGCATACGGTCTTCGACTTCCGCAACGACGCCGACCGGAAGCTCGACGGCCACGACGTGGAGCTGGCGGGGGTGCGCAATGTCAGCATCCCCCTCTCCGACCCGGCCGACGGCGCCGAGTTCTGGCGGCTGGTGCGGGACGGCGACATCGCCCAGCTGCGCTCGATCCTCTCGGGCAGCAAGGGCACGGACCGGATGATCACCTCGTACCGGTCGATCATCCGGGACCGCACCGCCGAGCACAGCCGGGTCCTGCACGCCCTGGCCGAGGACAGCGTCCCCGCCCTGATGCACTGCGCCGCGGGCAAGGACCGGGCCGGTCTCTCGATAGCCGTGTCGCTGCTCGCCGTGGGAGTGGAGCGGGAGGCCATCGAGGCCGACTACCTCAAGTCCAACGACGCGCACCGCCGCTACCGGGTGCGGCGCTCGGACACCTCGGAGTCCGGGATGTCCCCGGAGGTCCTCGAACTGCTGAACCCGCTCTTCGGCGCGCACGCCGAATACCTCGCCGCGGCCTTCGGCACCATCGAGGAGATCTGGGGAACCACGGACCGCTACCTCACCGAGGGACTGGGCCTTGCCCCGGAGACACGGGAGCGGCTGCGCGAACGGCTGCTGGACGAGGCGTAGAGCCCATCGGGCGGGGTGGTCACTTGTTGCCGCCCGCCACGGCGAACAGCAGGTACAGGAAGCCGGCGATGACGTGTCCGGCCACCAGGTAGGCGAAGAGCCGGATCACGACCCCGCGCGGCATCTTCCGCTCCTGCGGGTCGTAGTTCTTGGGCCGCTGCGGGGTCAGGGGGTCGTAGTGCTCGGAATCGGACATGACAGTCCTCTCTGCCGGCCGTACGGCCGGTGAAGCGAAGGGTTCGGCGGGGCGCGGTGTCCGGGCGGTGCCCGGTCAGCGCCGGTGGATCCCGCTGCCGAGACACAGTTCGGCGGCGGGGCTCTGCATCAGCGAGTGAACGAAGAGCAGCTCCGCGCCCCCGCGGTCGAGCGCCGCGATCCGGTGCGGGGTGAGCGAATCGAAGTGCGCGCTGTCGCCGGGGGCGAGATCGTGCACCGTCTCCCCCAGGATCACCCGCAGCGTCCCGTCCAGGACGTACAGCCATTCCTCACCGGGGTGGACCCGTACGAGATCGCTCTGCGCGCCGTACGGGACCCTGACGCGCAGCGCCTGCATGGCCCGGCCGGAGCCGCCCGCCTGCTGGTACATCCAGCCGTCGGCCTCGGCGCCCTCGAAGCGGCCGCCGCGGACGATCGCGTCACGTTCGGGGGGTGTCTCGCCGAGCAGCTCGGAAACCGTCGTACCGTAGATGCGGGCGAGCCCGAGCAGCATGGGGAGCGAGGGCTGCCTGCGGCCGGTTTCGAGCCGGGACAGATGGGCCGGGGAAAGCCCTGCCCGCTGGGCGGCGGTCTCCAGGGTGAGACCACGTCCGCGGCGCAGTTCGCGCAGGCGGGGTGCGACGCCGGGGAGCTCGTCGGCCACCCCCCCGTCAGGAGGATTCATACCTCCATTGGGCCAGGATCTTTCCTCGGAGGCAAATTTCTTACCTCCGAGGCAAAACAATCCCCGGGACACTCACCCCGCCCGCGTCCAGCACCCGCCGAGTGCCCGCTCAGTGCCCGGTCGGCGGCCGGTCAGCGGTTGGCGACGGCCTGCTTCACCAGGGTCCGCCCGAAGTCCCACATCAGTCCCCCGCCGCTGTGCGCGTCGTCCATGACGTCGGTGAACGCGGCCACGAAGCGCTCCACCTCCGGCTCCCCGATGACCAGCGGCGGAATCAGCTTGATCACTTCCAGATGGTCGCCGGAGACCTGGGTGAGGATGCGGTGCTTGCGCAGCAGCGGCACCACCACCATCTGCGCGAAGAGCCCCTTGCGGGCCGCCTGGAGCACGGTCCAGCGGCTGCGGAGCCTCAGGGAGGACGGACGGCCGAACTCGATGCCGATCATCAGCCCGCGCCCGCGCACCTCGTGCAGCAGCTCGTAGCGGTCGACGAGGGCGGCCAGCCGCTCCCGCAGCAGGTCACCGGTGCGCCGGGCGTTCGCGACCGTCTCCTCGTCCTCCATCACCGCGAGCACGGCCAGTCCCGCCGCCATCGCCTGGGCGTTGGAGCCGAAGCTCGCGGAGTGGACGAGGACCCGGTCCATCGACGAGTAGACGCGTTTGAAGATCCAGTCCTTGCCGAGGGTCGCCCCGACCGGCACATACCCGCCGGAGAGCGCCTTGGCGACACAGACGAGATCGGGTTCGACGCCCTCCTCGTGCTGGTACGCGTAGAAGTCGCCGGTCCTGCCGAGCCCGGTCTGCACCTCGTCGGCGATGAGGAGCGCCTTGTGCTGGTGCAGCAGCTCCTGTGCGGCCCGCAGAAAGCCCGGCGGCGCGGCGTGCACGCCCTTGCCCTGGACGGGCTCCACGATCAGGGCCGCCACATCGCCGCGCCTCAGCTCGCGCCGCAGGGCATCGAGGTCGCCGAGCTCGATCGCGGTGTCGGGAAGCAGCGGGGCGAAGCCGTCCCGGAAGCCGTTCTCACCGTTGACCGAGAGCGAACCGGTGGTGAGGCCGTGGAAGGCGTGGGTGCAGTAGAGCACCCTGGGCCTGCCGGTGGCGTAGCGGGCGAACTTCAGCGCCGTCTCGATCGCTTCCGTACCGCTGTTGCCGAAGAAGACGCGGTCCAGGTGCGGGCTGTGGGTGAGCAGCCTCTCGGCGAGGAGGCCCGGCAGCGGCTGGCAGTCGAAGCGGGTGAGGTCGGCCAGCGAGGCGTCCAGCACGTCGTGCAGCGCCTTGCGGACGACGGGATGGTGCCGGCCGAGGCCCATGACCCCGAATCCGGCGAGCATGTCGAGGTAGTCGTTGCCCTCGGAGTCCCAGAAGTACGCGCCCTCGGCCCGCTCGTAGACCTTGTCGAAGCCGATGGTGTGCAGCATGCGCGGAAGCTGGTGGTTGAGATGCCGCGCATGGAGTTCGTACCGTTCGGCGCCGCGTTCCGCGAGGAGCCGCGCCAGGTCGAATCCCTGGGGTCCGCCGTCCTTCATCGCCCGTTCCTCTCCTTCGGCAACGTCCTGCCGGGCCCACCCGCTTCCGCCGCGCGGCGGAAACGGCCGCCACCGGCCCGGCCCGGACGCGCCATGACGGAGCGGCACGGCTCGGAGGGCCGGGGCCGGTGGCGCCGGAGAACCGGCAGAACCGGTTCTCCGGCGCGCGGTTCGTCACCTGTTGCCGGTGACCGTCTCCCGCGCGGCGCGCAGTGATTCCTTCAGCGACCCCATGGTGGCGAGCACCGCCGTGGGCTCGTATCCGCAGTGCGCCATGCAGTTGGCGCAGCGCGGGTCCTTGCCCCGGCCGTACTTCTCCCAGTCGGTCTCCTCGATGAGCTGGCGGTACGTCGGGACGTAGCCGTCGCTCATCAGGTAGCACGGGCGCTGCCAGCCGAAGAGCGAGTAGTTCGGGATCGCCCACGCGGTGCAGGGGAAGTCCGCCTTGCCTTCCAGGAAGTCCAGGAAGAGGGGCGAGTGGTTCAGGCGCCAGCGCCCCCGGTTGCCGCCCGCGAAGGCCTTCTTGAAGAGTTCGCGGGTCTGCTCGACGCCGAGGAAGTGCTCCTGGTCGGGTGCCTTCTCGTAGGCGTAGGCGGGCGAGATCATCATCTCGTCGACCTTCAGATCGTCATTGAGGAAGTTGAGGACCTCGATGATGGTCTGCGGGGTGTCGGTGTTGAAGAAGGTGGAGTTCGTCGTGACGCGGAAGCCGCGTCGCTTCGCCTCCTTCATCGCCTCCACCGCCTCGTCGAAGACGCCTTCCTTGGCAACCGATTCGTCGTGCCGCTCGCGCAGCCCGTCGATGTGCACGGCGAACGCGAAGTACGGCGACGGCGTGAATTTGTCGAGCTTCTTCCGCATGAGCATCGCATTGGTGCACAGGAAGACATATTTCTTCTTCGCGACGAGCTGCCGCACGATTTCGTCGATCTGTGGGTGCATCAGCGGTTCACCGCCCGCGATGGACACCATGGGGGCACCCGATTCGAGCACCGCGCCGACGGCCTGAGCGACCGGCATACGCTGTTTCAGGACCCCGGCCGGATGCTGGATCTTCCCGCATCCCTCGCAGGCCAGATTGCACGCGAACAAGGGCTCCAGCTCGACGATGAGCGGGAACTTCTCGCGCTTTCGGAGCTTCTGTTCAATGAGGTACGTCGCAACCTTGATGGACTGACGGAGCGGCATGGCCATCTGGCTCACCTCCTGGGGAGCAGCAAAGATCGGTGCCATTCATAGAAAGCCGGCAGGACGGCACGAAGAACGCGGAAGGCTGATATTCCACCGCGGAACGTGCCGATGCGGACGAGCTCATGCTCTGGAGCGTCCACGACCACCCGTACGGCCGCAACCGGGCGTGGGCCGTGGCGCAGGGCGGTGCGCAGTGTGGCGGCGGACTCCATGTCCACCGCGATGGCGCCGGTGGCCCGCAGTCCGGCCCGTTCGGGCCCGCGCACGACATGGTCGGAGCCGGTCAGCGGGCCGGTGTGGACGGTGCGTCCGGGCACGGTCCTGGCGAGGGCGTCGACGAGCAGGCCCGTGCCGGCACAGACGGTGGAGCCGTCCGTGTCCCGGGTCTCCTCGGCGACCACCAGGTCCCCGGGGTGCATTCCGGGGGCCAGGCCGGCACAGAAGCCGGAGGCGATCACCGCCGCGTCCCGCGCCCCCGTCCGGCCCAGCACACGCCCCATGGCCGTCTCGGCGGCCCGGGGGCCCATCCCGGTCCGTACGACGCTCATCCCGGCCGGGGCCCCGTTGCCCCGGCCGCTGCGCAGGGCGAGCTGTTCGATGCCGAGGGCGCAGGCGATCAGCAGGGGCGCGGCGGGGGCGGGCGGCCCCGGTACGTCCCCCATCAGGCTTCCCCGCCGCCGGCCGCACGGCCGGCGAACGGGTCGCCGTGCACGAAGCGGCCCAGCGCGGTGAGCGGGAAGACCTGGCGGTAGAGGTGGTAGTTGATGGAGAAGTCCCAGGGGAATCCGGTCCCCGTGAAGTGCGGCTCGTCCCAGGATCCGTCGGCCCGCTGGGCTTCGGCCAGCCAGGTGACACCGCGGGTCGCGGAGCGGCTGTCGCGCTCGCCCGCGGCGAGGAGTGCCAGCAGCGCCCAGGCGGTCTGGGACGCGGTCGACTCACCGTGCCCGATCCACTTCTCCTCCTGGTAGGAGCGCAGGTCCTCGCCCCAGCCGCCGTCGTCGTTCTGGACGGACTTCAGCCAGTTCACGGCATGGCGGACCGAGGGATGGCCGGCCGGGATCCCGGCGGCGATCAGCGCCGGCACCACCGACCCTGTTCCGTATACGTAGTTGACGCCCCAGCGGCCGAACCAGGCGCCGCACGCCTCCTGTTCGGCGAGCAGCCACTCGATTCCCCGCCGGGTACGGGGGTGGTGGGCCCGGCCCTCGACGGCGAGCATCTCCACGACATGCCCGGTGACGTCCGCCGACGGCGGGTCGATGACCTCCCCGAAGTCGCAGAACGGCAGGCGGTTGGGGAACGGGCTGGTGTTGTCGGCGTCGAAGGCGCCCCAGGCCCCGTTGCGGGACTGCATCCCGAGGTTCCAGCGCACCCCGCGCTCGATCGCGGCTTCGAGCCGGGCGGGGTCGGGATGGTCGACCCGGCGCAGCGCCAGGACGACTTCGGCGGTGTCGTCGATGTCCGGGTAGTTGTCGTTGTGGAACTCGAACGCCCAGCCGCCCGGGGCGAGTCCGGGCTTGCGCACCGACCAGTCCCCCGGCCGTCCGATCTCCTCACCGAGCATCCAGTCGGCGGCCCTCACCAGCGCCGGATGGTCGGGGCGGAGCCCGGCGTCGGCGAGCGCGATGGTGGCCAGGCAGGTGTCCCAGACGGGCGACTGGCAGGCCTCGATCATGCGGGCGCCGTCCTCGCGCCACACGGCGAACCGGTCCAGCGAGGCCAGCCCGGCGCGCATCACCGGATGGTCGAGGTCGTAGCCGAGCAGATGGAGGGCGATGACGGAGTAGACCGCGGGCGGCTGGATACCGCCCCAGCATCCGTCGTTCTCCTGGCGCTCGATGATCCAGCGGGCCGCCGCGTTCATCGCGATGCGGCGCAGCCGGCGGGGGGCGACCTTGTGGTAAAGGTGCATCGCCTTGTCGAGCCGCTGGAAGAGGCCGTCCCAACTGGTCGCCGGAGCCATGTTCCCGGGCCGGTTCGGGGCCGCCGGGTCGGTGTGGAGCTCGTCCAGGGTGAACGGGGCGGGCCGTACCGGCCGCTTCGCCGAGACGACGGTCAGCGGAACGATGGTCTGCCGGGCCCAGCAGCCGAAGTCATAGATGTTGAGCGGCAGCCACTTGGGGAAGAACATCAGCTCGGGCGGCAGTTCCGGCAGGTCCTCCCACTTCCACCAGCCGAAGAGGGCCAGCCAGATCCTGGTGAAGACCCGGGCGGCAGCGATCCCGCCCCGCTCCCTGATCCACCCGGCCGCACGCGTCATGTGCGGCTCATCCGGCCGGTCCCCCGCCAGCCTCAGCGCCACATACGCCTCGATGGTGGCGGAGAGGTCGCCGGGCCCGCCGTAGAACGTGGCCCAGGTGCCGTCACCGAGCTGTTCGCCCCGGATGAACCGGGCCGCCGCCCGCACCGTGGCCGGGTCCTGGATCCCGAGGAACTGGCGGAGCAGCAGGTCCTCGGCGTCCATGGTCACATTGGTGGCGAGGTCGCCCTTCCACCAGCCCTGCTGGTCCTGCCTGCCGAGGAGGTGCTCCACGGAGCGTTCCGCGGCCCGCCGCGCGGCGGCGAGCACGTCGTCCGCGGCGATGGTCGATTCGGTCGGATCGCCTGCCGAGGCTGCGCGAGGGTTCGCGGCTCCGGTGCTTCCGTCGGTCGTCGCTGTCATGGCTTCCCCTTCGTGCAGTGTGGTCTCTGCTGTGCTGGGGTCTCCGTCGGCCGGTGCCCGTACGGGCACCGGCCGGCGACTGCGAGTCATATGCGAATGGTGATCATCTCTTTCGTACGACGACGAAGTCGGCGAGCGCGGTGAGCTGCGCCCGTACGTGCTGCGGCATGTCGACACCGTGCAGCGCCTCGATGGCGACCGCATGCTGACGGCGGGCCTCCTGGGCGGTCCACTCGCGGCCGCCCGCCTCCTCGATGAGCGCCGCGCGAGCGGCGAACTCCTCTTCGGAGAAGCTGTCGAAGTCGCTGCTCTTGGCGTCGGCGGCGAGCAGTTCGCCCAGACGCTCGGAGGCCGGGCCGCCCGCCGCGAGGGCGGCGACGACCGGCAGGGACTTCTTGCGCTGGCGCAGATCGCTCCAGGTCTGCTTGCCGGTGGCCTCCGGATCGCCCCAGATGCCGAGCAGGTCGTCGACGGCCTGGAAGGCGAGGCCGAGGTGGTAGCCGTATGCCTCCAGGATGTCCGCGGTGCGGTCGTCCGCGCCGCCGAGCACCGCGCCGATGGAGACGGCGCAGGCGAGCAGGGCGCCGGTCTTGTTGCCCTCCATCTCCAGGCACTCCTCGACGGTGACCCGCTCGCGGTGCTCGTAGGAGATGTCCTGGGCCTGGCCGTCGATCAGCTTGCGGGTGGCCGTGGTCAGCCTGCGGGCCGCCCGGCCGGCCTCGACGGTGCCGAGCTCCAGCAGGACCTCGTTGGCGAGCGCGAAGAGCGCGTCGCCGACCAGGATCGCCTGCGCCGGGCCGTGCACCTTCCAGACGGTGTCGCGGTGGCGGCGCTGTTCGTCGCCGTCCATCAGGTCGTCGTGCAGCAGCGAGAAGTTGTGCACGAGTTCGACGGCGACCGCGCCGGGGATCCCGGCCTCGGCCGGGGCGCCCGCGGCTTCCGCGGACAGCAGGGCGAGCGCGGGGCGCACGGCCTTGCCGCCGTCGCCGTCGGCGGGCCGGCCCTCGGCGTCGATCCAGCCGAAGTGATAGGCCGCCACGGTGTCCATGGGCGGCGCGAGCCGGTCCACGGCAGCCCGCAGCACCGGCGCTGACAGGGCCCGTCCGCGCTCCAGAAGCGCGGTGACGTCCGCGGTGTCTGCCACGGTGTCGAAAGCCGGATTCGCCGGGGTCACTGACTCTCCTCTTGTTCCGGTGGTACTGCTCATGCCGCCTCCTGCAGCGGATGTCCATGGGTGCGGCCGAGGTCGGCGAGCGCGGCGTCGGCGGCGCTGAAGCCACTGCGCACGGCGCCCTCCATCGTCGCGGGCCAGCCGGTGGCGGTCCACGCGCCCGCCAGGTGGAGGCCGGGCGCACGGGTACGGGGTCCGGGGCGCAGCCGGCCGACGCCCGGAGCGGGCGCGAAGGTCGCGGTACGTTCCCGGGTGACGAAGAAGTCGCGGATGCCCGCCCCGCGGGCGGCCGGCAGAAGCCGTTCCAGCTCGGGGAGGTAGCGCGCGCGCAGTTCGGCGACGGGCAGGTCGATCTCGTCCTGCACCGCGGACTGGGAGACCGCCAGATACTGTCCGCCGCCGGTCAGGCCGGAGGATTCGGTGCGGTCGAAGACCCACTGGACCGGGGAGCCGACCGCGGCGAAGAACGGTCTGCGCAGCACCTTGCGGTCGTAGACGACGTGCACGTTCAGGATCGGCGCGGTGTCGATGTCGAGCAGCAGGCCGGGCTCGTCCAGGGCGCCCTCGGGCAGCAGGCCGTGCGTCTCGGTCTGCGGCACGGCCAGGACGACGGTGTCCGCCCCGATCCGTTCGCCGCCGGTGCCGACGCTCCAGCGGCCGTCCTCGCCGCGGCTCAGGGAGCCCACCCTGGCACGCAGCTCGGTGCGCACCCCCGCCGCGTCGAGCGCCTTGCGGGCGAGGGTGTCGTGCAGCTCACCGAGCGGCACGGTGGCCCAGCCGATGTCGGCGGCGCCCGGTTCGGAGAGCAGGCCGGTCTTGAAGACCATCGCGGCGAGCGCCATGGAGGCGTTCGGCGCGGTCGCGTTGAGGGTGGCGACACCGACGAGGTCCCAGAGGGCTTCGATGGTCCGCTGCGACTGGCCGTGCCGGCGCAGCCAGGTGGCGAAGTCGATGCGGTCGAGCGCGGGGTCGGCGGGGTCGAGGCGCTTGAGCGCGAGCGCGGCCCGTCCCACGCTCGCCTTCTCGGCGAGCGAGAGGTGCGGGTAGGCCGCGAGTCCGGCGGCCAGATGCAGCGGTACGGGGAGGTTGTTGCGGCGCAGCCGTCCCAGCCGGGGACCGGCGGCCCGGCCGACGTCGAGCACGGGCACGTCGAGCCGGTCCTGGAGCGGGGCCAGGCGGGCTCCGCCGATCCGGTCCAGGAACCAGCGGTATCCGGTGCAGCAGCGCAGATAGACGTGCTGACCGTTGTCGACGGTCAGGTCGCCGCGCTGGAAGGAGAAGGCGAGGCCGCCGAGCCGGGGCCGCCCTTCGAGCAGGGTCACGTCAAGTCCGGCGTCGGCCAGCCGGAGGGCCGCCGTGACGCCGGCGAGACCGCCGCCGACGACCACCGCACGGGAGCGCGGGCTCTCGTCGCTCATGCCTCCCCCTCTCGTGGAGCGATCGCCACCAGGGGCGTCGCCATCCGGATCGTCGCAGTCAGGGACGCGTCGGGCCACCGGAGGGTTGCCCGGCGGGCGGGCCGGGTGCGGTCCATCAGGCTCGCCCCCTGGCCGTGAGCCGCGAGACATGACGGGCGTCGAGGCCCGAGAGCCCGCGTACCGCGACATAGGCCTTCTCATGGCCCGGCAGCGAGACCCGGCCGCGGAGCACGGCCTCCGGGTCGCGCTCGATGCGGTCGAGGAGGCGGCGGTAGATCCCGGCCATGGCGGCCACGCACGCTCCGCTGCGGCGGTCCAGCATCGGCAGCAGCCGGTAGCCCTCGGCGAACAGGGCGCGGGCCCGGCGGACCTCGAAGTGGACCAGTCCCGCGAAGTCCGAGCCGGACGGCGGGGTCGCCGTGTGGAATCCGGCGGAGCAGCCGAACTTGGCGAGGTCGTCGGCGGGCAGGTAGGTGCGCCCGTTGCCGGCGTCCTCGCGGACGTCACGCAGGATGTTGGTGAGCTGAAGGGCCAGGCCGAGGGTGTCGGCGTACTCCGAGGCACGTTCGACGCCGGGCGCACCCGGTTCCGTACCGAAGACGCCCAGGCTGAGCCGCCCGATGGCACCGGCGACGCAGCGGCAGTAGACCCTCAGGTCGTCCCAGGTCTCGTAGGTCGCGCCGCGCACGTCCATCAGCACGCCGTCGATCAACTCGTCGAGCCCGCCGAGCGGCAGCGGGAAGCGGCGGGCGGCATCGGCGAGCGCGACGGCCACCGGGTCGGTGTCGTCCTCGTCGACGGCGCCGTCCCGGATCCGGCCGAGCACCTCGCGGGTCCCCTCCAGCCGGGTGCGCTTGGTCTCCGGGTCCAGCTCACCGTCGCCGATGTCGTCGACCCGGCGGGAGAAGGCGTACAGCGCCGACATGGCCTGCCGCTTCTCGTGGGGCAGCAGCCGGATCCCGTACGCGAAGTTACGCGCCTGCTGTCCGGTGACGGCCTCGCAGTAGCTGTATGCGGCCTGTACCGGTGCCGACATGTACGTCGCCTGTCCCTCCACGGTCCGGCTCATCCCTCTCCACGCGCTCTTCGCAAGACGACTCCCACTTCGCGCAGCAGGCTGGGCTTGGTGGGTCTGGGCGGTCCGGGCAGTACATCGAACCCGGCGGCCGAGATCGCCGTGAGGGCGGAACGCCCCCCGGCGACGAATCCGGCGAGGAGCAGCCTGAGCCTGCCGTGAACGCTACCCACCAGGGGGGCGCCTTCATTCAGCAGGTCCCGTGCGCGTTCCGCTTCGTATGCGACCAGGGCGCGCACGGACGCGCCCGCGGAGGGTACGGCCAGGTCGGATTCGCTGACATGGAATCGGGCCATGTCCTCGGCGGGCAGATAGATCCGGTCGCGGCCGAGGTCCTCGGCGACGTCCTGGAGGTGCTCGACGATCTGCAGGGCGGTGCAGACCGCGTCGGAGCGGCGGATCCGTTCGGGGCTGGCGGTGCCGGTGATCGCCAGGACCAGGCGGCCGACGGGGTTGGCCGAGAGTTCGCAGTAGGCGCGGAGCTCCTCGTACGTCCCGTAGCGGCGGACCTTCTGGTCCTGCCGGTTGGCCTCGATGAGACCGAGGAAGGGCTCGGGGGTGAGCGCGCGGCGCCGCACGGTGGGGCGCAGGGCGCGCAGCAGCGGGTGACGCGGTCCCTCGCCCGTGGTGGCGAAGACCCGGTGCAGATCGGCCTCGAAGGCGTCGAGCATGGCGACCCGGTCGTCGCTCCGCGCGGCCTCCAGACCGAGGTGGCGCGCGTCGGCGCCGCCGGGGTCGAGATCGCCGTCGCCGATGTCGTCGACGAGCCGGGCGTATCCGTAGACCGCCATCAGGTCGTCGCGCCAGGCGCGCGGCAGGAAGAAGGGGGCGACGGGGAAGTTCTCGTCCGCGGCCTTGTCGAGCGTCGTGGTGGTGGCGGCGTCGGCGCGCGCCTGCTGGGTCCGCGTCACTGCGTACCGCCCGGCGCGGGGACGGCCGAACCACGTCGGAGCTGGAGATCTTCCGTCATTGCCGTCACATCTCCCGTTCTACACTGCCGACCCAAAACATCCCTTTTCGGACACGCCGCTGGCTCTTCCGAGTGCGCGGGCGCACTGCGGGTGCCGTCCCGAGGGGGTATCGCCCCACTTGCCACGAATCAGCACCGGTACAGCTTACGTTGTACAGCTCACAGAGCCCCGCCGGGGTGTGGCGCGCGAGACGCGTGCGCCGCCCCGCCCGTCAACCTTCCCCGTACCCGGGGGAATTGACCTCATCCGACGGGAGGAGATCGCCCCGGGGCCGTACTGCGCAGGGTCTCCCGGCGCCCCGGACATCGCGCCGCACACCCCCGTGGCCTCCGCCGGAGCGTTCCGGCGGAGGCCACGGGGGTACGGAGGGCTACTTTCCGGTCTCGCGCTCGTACGCCTTGAGGACTTCCTCGGTGGGGCCGTCCATCAGGAGCTCGCCCTTCTCCAGCCACAGCACCCGGTCGCAGGTGTCCCTGATCGACTTGTTGTTGTGGCTGACCAGGAAGACGGTGCCCGCCTCCTTGCGGAGCTCGCGGATCCGCTGCTCGGAACGGATCCGGAACTTGCGGTCACCCGTGGCCAGCGCCTCGTCGATCATGAGGACGTCGTGGTTCTTCGCGGCGGCGATGGAGAAGCGCAGGCGCGCGGCCATGCCGGAGGAGTACGTCCGCATCGGCAGGGTGATGAAGTCGCCCTTCTCATTGATCCCGGAGAAGTCCACGATGCCCGTGTAGCGCTCGCGGATCTCCTCCCGGCTCATGCCCATGGCCAGGCCGCCGAGCACCACGTTGCGCTCACCGGTCAGGTCGCTCATCAGCGCCGCGTTCACACCGAGCAGCGAGGGCTGACCGTCCGTGTACACCTTGCCGGACTCGGTCGGCAGCAGTCCCGCGATGGCCCGCAGCAGCGTCGACTTGCCCGAGCCGTTGGTGCCGATGAGGCCGATGGCCTCGCCCCGGTAGGCGGTGAAGGAGACACCCCGTACGGCGTGGACCTTCCGCACCCCCCGCGACTCGCCCTTGCCGCGGCGCACCATGCGGCTGAGCGCGGCGGTGGCGCTGCCCCTGCCGCCGCCCGCGCCGTTGACGCGGTACACGATGTGGACGTCGTCGGCGATGACGGTGGGAACGTTCCGTCCCTGCGTGTTGTCCTCAGCCACGGCCGTACCGTTCCTCTGCCTTCCAGAAGTACACGAAGCCCGCGACGCCCGCGAGGAGCGCCCAGCCGAGGCCGACGGCCCAGACATGCTGCGGGAGGTTCTCGGAGCCGTACCCGTCGATCAGCGCGAAGCGGACCAGGTCCATGTAGATGGCCGCCGGGTTGTACTGGAGCACGTCCGCGATCCACTGCGGCTTGTCCGCCAGCATCACGGGGATGGAGAACATGACCCCCGAGGCGTACATCCATGTCCGCATGACGAAGGGCATCAGCTGCGCGAGGTCGGGGGTCTTGCTGCCGAGCCTGGCCATCACGAGCGCCAGACCGGTGTTGAAGAAGAACTGCATGGCCAGCGCGGGAACGACCAGCAGCCACGAGAGCGTGGGATAGCTGCCGAAGCCCACCGCCACGAGCACCAGCACGATCATCGAGTACAGCAGCTGCTGGAGCTGCTGGAGCGAGAACGAGATGGGCAGCGAGGCACGGGGGAAGTGCAGGGCCCGGACGAGCCCGAGGTTCCCGGAGATGGACCGCACCCCCGCCATCACCGAGCTCTGGGTGAAGGTGAAGACGAAGACGCCGGTCACCAGGAAGGGAATGAAGACCTCCTGGCTCATCCCCTTCCTGGTGCCCAGGATCAGGCCGAAGATCAGGAAGTAGACCAGGGCGTTCAGCAGGGGGGTCGCCACCTGCCACAGCTGGCCGAGCTTGGCCTGGCTGTACTGCGCCGTCAGCTTCGCCCTGGAGAAGGCCAGGATGAAGTGGCGGCGGCCCCAGAGCTGCCGGATGTATTCGAACAGCCCAGGCCGGGCGCCGCTCACGGTCAGGCCGTACTTCGCGGCCGTCTGGGCCGCGCTCAGCCCCTCGTCGGCGGACGACAGGGTGCCGAGGGCTACCCCACCGTCGTGGGTTGTGTCACTCACAAGTTGAAACTCTCGTCTTCAAGATGCGCAGCCAGGGGCGCGGCTCAGGCGGACAGGTCCCGGAAAGAAGAAATACGCCTCATGCTCTCAGAGGAAAGCCTCTCAGATCACAGGAGGTCGGCCCAGTCTCGTCAGCCGCCACACCGTACGCCACTTCATGGGGCGCCTCGGCCCGCAGGGCTTCGCCCAGCCTTCCCGGAATCCGCCGAACCATGCCCTGAGCGCGGGCCGCGAAGGCCTGCGCAACAGGGTCAGCAGCAGCCAGACCCCCACATAGACGGGCACCAGCGGCGCGGGCAGGTTCCGGCGGGCGAGCCAGACCCGGTTGCGGGCGACCATGCGGTGGTAGACCGCGTGCCGGGAGGGCGCGGTGGTCGGGTGGTTGAGCACCATGTCCGCGCGGTAGTCGATCATCCACCCGGCGTCCAGCGCCCGCCAGGCCAGATCGGTCTCCTCGTGGGCGTAGAAGAAGTCGTCCGGCAGGGCTCCCACCTCGGCGATGACCCGGGTGCGTACGGCGTTGGCGCCGCCCAGGAAGGTCGTCACCCGCGAGGAGCGCATCGGGTCGGAGGCGCGCAGCCGGGGCACGTGCCGGCGCTGGGTGACCCCGGTGTCCGGGTCGGCGATCCGGAAGGTGATGATGCCCAGCTTCGGGTCGGTGTCGAACGCCTGGCGGCACAGCTCCGCGGTGTCGGTGTTCGGCAGCAGTCCGTCGTCGTCGAGGAAGAGCAGCCCGTCCACATCGGCGCCGGACGGGCCGAACGCCTCGATGCCGACATTGCGGCCACCGGGGATGCCCAGATTCTCGGGCAGCTCCACCGTGCGTACACCGGCGGGGACGTCCGGGACCGGGGCCCCGTTGCCGACGACCACCACCTCGATCCGGTCACCGTCCTGCGCGGTGACCGAATCCAGGAGGGCACGCAGCTCGTCCGGGCGGTTGCCCATGGTGATGATGACCGCGCCGAGTTTCATGGGAGAGCTCACTTCAGCCTGCTGGAAGCGAGCACGGACACCAGGTGGAGCAGCGTCTGAAGGAGCGCGATGCCGGCCAGGACCGCGACGCCCAGACGCGAGAAGAACAGGTCGTCGCGGACGCTGTCCGCGATCGCCGCGGCGAGGATCAGCAGGGACGCCTCGACGCCGAGGACCAGCCGGTGGAACTTCAGCGCCGCGGCGGCCCTGCGGGCCAGCGCCATTCCGGACGAGCGCGGCTCGGACGCCGCCTCCTTCACCGGCGGCATCCCGCCCTGGTGGCGGGCGACGCCGACGAGGTCGGTCTCGGCCTTGATCAGGATCGCGCCGAGCGCGGCCAGGGTGCCCAGGAAGGCCCACAGCCAGTCGATGCGACCCTCGCCCCAGAGGTCGGCGGCGCGCAGACCGAAGCCGACCAGGACCGCGGCGTCGCACAGATAGGCGGCGACCCGGTCCAGGTAGACCCCGGCGAGCGAGTACTGCTTCTTCCAGCGGGCGATCTCGCCGTCCACGCAGTCGAGCAGCAGATAGAGCTGGACCATCAGAACGCCGAGCACCGCGCCCGTGATGCCCGGTACGAGCAGCGCCGGGGCGGCCAGGGCACCGGCGACCGTCATCACGTAGGTCAGCTGGTTGGGCGTGACCCGGGTGTTCACCAGATGCCGGTCGACGCGCAGGGAGACCTCGCGCATGTAGAGCCGGCCGGCCCAGTGCTCGCCGCTCCGCCGGTCCTTCACACCCGGAGGGTGCACGACCGGTCGAAGCTCAGCTACCGATGGCTTTTGCATAGTCTGCGTAAGCGTCCTTGATCTGGTCGGTGGACAGGTTGAGGTGTTCCAGGATGGTGAAGCGTCCCGGACGGGTCTGCGGGGCGTACTCGACGGCGGTCACGAACTCGTCGGCGGTGAAGCCGATCTCCTCGGGCCTGACCGGCAGGCCGTGGCGCCGCAGTACCGAGGTCATCAGCAGCGCTTCCTGGCGGGCGCCGCGCAGATGCATGGCGAAGCACGCGCCGAGGCCGACCTGCTCGCCGTGGCTGGCCGCACGCTGGGGGTACAGCAGGTCGAAGGCGTGGTTGATCTCGTGACAGGCGCCGGAGGCGGGCCGGGAGTCCCCCGCGACCGACATCGAGATGCCGGTCAGCACCAGCCCTTCGGCCAGCACCTTCAGGAAGGCGTCGTCGCCGACCCCGCCCGGGTGGCGCAGCACGGCCTCGCCGGCCTGCCGCGCCATGGCTGCCGCGAGGCCGTCTATCTCCTCGCCGTTGACCTCGTGCGCCAGCTCCCAGTCGGCGACGCAGGAGATGTTGGAGACCGCGTCGCCGATGCCGGAGCGTACGTAGCGGGTGGGCGCCTCACGGATGATGTCGAGGTCGATGACCACGGCGATCGGGGTGGGCACCCCGTAGGAGCCCCGCCCGTTGTCGTTGTCCAGGGTCGCCACCGGCGAGCAGAGACCGTCGTGCGAGAGGTTCGTCGCGACGGCGACCAGTGGCAGGCCGACCCGCGCCGCGGCGTACTTGGCCACGTCGATGATCTTGCCGCCGCCGAGGCCGACCACGGCGTCGTACCGGTTGCCCTTGATGCCGTCGGCGAGCTTCACCGCCGAGTCGATCGTGCCGTCGGACACCGGGTACCAGTCGGCACCCGGCAGGACCGGTGCGAGCCTCTCGCGCAGGGCGCGCCCGGAGCCTTCGCTGATCGCGATGGCGAGCTTGCCCGAGGAGGAGATCCGCTGGTCGGCCAGGAGGCCCGCCAGATCGTCCATGGCGCCGCGGCTGATGTCGACGACGACCGGGGACGGAATGAGCCGGGTCAGTACTGGCACGCGATCTCACGGCCCTTCGCGAGGTCGTCGTGGTTGTCGATCTCGACCCACGTCACTTCGCCGATGGGTGCCACGTCGACGGTGAAGCCGCGGTTGACGAGTTCCTGGTAGCCGTCCTCGTAGTAGAGGTCGGGGTCGCGCTCGAAGGTGGTCCGCAGCGCGTCGGCGAGCTCCTCGGCGGCCTCGGGCTCGATCAGCGTGACGCCGATGTACTCGCCGGTCGCGGTGGCCGGGTCCATCAGCTTGGTGATCCGCCGCACGCCCCGGTCGCCCTCGGTGATGACCTTCATCTCCTCGTCGGCGAGGCTCTTCGCCGTGTCGAGGGCGAGGATGATCTTCTGGCCCTTGCCGCGGGCGTCCAGGAGGGTCTTCTCGACGGAGACCGGGTGCACGGTGTCGCCGTTGGCGAGGATGACGCCCTGCTTCAGGACCTCACGGGCGCACCACAGGGAGTAGGCGTTGTTCCACTCCTCGGCCTTGTCGTTGTCGATGAGGGTGAGCGTGACGCCGTACTTCGACTCGAACTCGGCCTTGCGGTCGTAGACCGCCTCCTTGCGGTAGCCGACCACGATCGCGACCTCGGTGAGTCCCACCTCGGCGAAGTTGGCCAGCGTGAGGTCGAGGACCGTCCGCTCGCCGTCCACGGGCACCAGTGCCTTGGGCAGGGTGTCCGTGTAGGGGCGCAGACGTCGTCCTGCACCGGCTGCCAGTACGAGGCCGATCATGCGAGTTCTCCTTCGTCGTGTACGGCGGGGGCCGAGGAGGACACCCAGAAGCGGATGGACTCCACGAGCACCACCAGAGCCACGGCCACCGCGAACGCGGTGAGAGCCGTGGTGAAACCTGAATGCTGAGTCAGTACGGCGGCGAGCACGGCCACCACAACGGTCCGGCCCTCGTGCCCGCCGATCGTCCGCACCAGCCACTGGGGCGGCGCGCCGGTGCCGCCGCGGATGCGGTACACCGTGTCGTAGTGATGGTAGGCGACGGCCGAAACCAGTCCGAAGGCCGCGGGAACGGCGTGCGGCACATCGCTGCGGGCCGCCAGGACCAGGATCGTGCAGTACTCCGCGGCCCGGAAGACCGGGGGGACGAGCCAGTCCAGTACGCCCTTGAGCGGGCGGGCGACGGCGAGGCCGGAGAGGATCGCGTACACCCCGGCGGCGGCGACCGTCAGCCAGCTGCCGAAGGGGAGGAACAGCGCTCCGGCGACCATCACCAGCGCGCCGAGAAGGGCGAGCGCCGGGGCGGTGAAGGTGCCGCGCGGCTTGGGCCCCACGGCGGCGACGGCCTGTGCCAGGGGGCCGGAGTCGGCCAGGTCCGCGAGGGCGCGGGCGGCTCGGTCGGTGCGGTGCGCCTTGCGGGTCAGCGAGCGCAGCAGCCGGCCGGCCGTGGTGTAGCAGGCGGCCAGGGCGCAGCCGATGAGCAGGGCGCAGAAGACGATCCGGGGGGTGGTGACGGCGGTGAGGACGGCGATCATCGCCCATCGCTCACCGATCGGCAGCACTATCATCCGGCGCAGCCAGACGGTCCAGCCGACGCTGTCGAGCCGGTCGGACAGGGCGGCGGTCGGGCTCGTGTTGGAGACCGCGTCGTGGTTGGCCTCGTTGAACGAGAAGTCGACGACATGGCGGCAGGCCTGGAGCACCATCGCGCCGAGCGCCAGTACCCAGACGTCGTCGCCGCCCCGGGCGGCCCCGAGGGCGAGGCCCGCGTAGTACGCGTACTCCTTGGCCCGGTCGAAGGTGGCGTCCAGCCAGGCGCCCATCGTCGAGTACTGGAGCGAGTAGCGGGCGAGCTGCCCGTCGGTGCAGTCCAGGACGAAGGAGAGGAGAAGGAGCACCCCGGCGGCGACATAGCCGCCCCTGGTACCGGTCGCCGCGCTGCCCGCCGCGATGAGCGCGGTGATCAGCGAGGCGGTGGTGACCTGGTTCGGGGTGAGGCCGCGGCGTGCGCACCAGCGGGCGATGTAGCGGGAGTACGGGCTGATGAAGAAGGTGGTGAAGAAGCCGTCGTGGGCCTTCACCGCACTGCGCAGCCGTACCGCCTCGTCGTCCACCGCGGCGACGGCGGCCCCGGCGGCCTCGCGCTCCTGGTCCCCGGTGGGGACGGCGGCGGTGAGCGAGCCGAGTTCGGGCCGCTGCACGGCGACGCCCTCGGCGTCGAGCGCGACGGCGAGGCGGCCGGGCACGCTGCGGTCCTCGGCGGCCGGCCGCTCCTCGGGGCCGCCCACGGGGCTGCCCGCGCCGACCGCCGCGACGGTCCGGTGCAGGGCCCGGACGAGCGCGGGGCGGGCCTCGGGCTGCGCGGTGAGCGCGCCCGGGACGGTGGCGGCGGGGAAGCGGGGATCGGTCAGTCCGAGCCGCAGGGCGTGCGCGTGCCCCACGAAGCGCGGGTCGACGAGCGCGACGCGGCGGCTCGGGGGGACTGCCGCGAGCAGCCGGGCGGCGTCCGTGGCGTCAGTGGCGGTTTGTACCTCGAAACCCAGTGACCGCAGATCGTCCTCGAGCGACGATCCGGGTACCGGCGCACCGGTGAGGATGGCGGTCGACAGACGAACTCACTCCTTGGCGCTGGCGTGGACGGCGCGCGGCGGTGCGGCCCTGATGCGGGCCGGCGGCGCGTCGGCTGAGGCTATCGGATGAACGGAAGGCCGAGTTCACCGCCCGTTTGTGCTCCGTTCGGGGCGGACCCGCGCTGTGCGGCGCCGTTCGCGATCATCATTGTCGATCAGCGCCTCGCCCCACAAACCGCGCCCGGACCAGCGCATAGGCTGGCGGTCATGACATGGCTGATCACAGGCGGAGCGGGGTATATCGGGGCACATGTGGCGAAGGCCATGGCCTCGGCGGGGGAACGGGTCGTCGCCCTCGACGACGTCTCGACGGGCATCGCGGGCCGGCTGCCCGCGGAGATCCCCCTGGTGCGCGGCTCGTTCTCGGACCGGGCACTGCTGGACCGGGTGTTCGCGGAGCACGCGGTGAGCGGCGTGGTGCATCTCGCGGCGCAGAAGCAGGTCGGCGAGTCCGTCGAGAAGCCGCTGCTCTACTACCGGGAGAACGTCGCCGGGCTGACCGTCCTGCTGGAGGCCGTGGTCGCGGCCGGCGTGCGGCGCTTCCTCTTCTCCTCCTCGGCCGCCGTCTACGGCGTACCGGAGGTGGACCTGATCACCGAGGAGACCCCCTGCCTCCCCATCAATCCGTACGGGGAGACCAAACTCGCCGGGGAGTGGCTGGTCCGGGCGACGGGACGGGCCCACTCGGTCTCGACCGCCTGTCTGCGGTACTTCAACGTGGCGGGGGCGGCGGCGCCGGAGCTCTCGGACACCGGGGTGTTCAACGTCATCCCCATGATCTTCGACCGGCTGACGCGCGGAGAGGCCCCCCGGATCTTCGGTGACGACTACCCGACCCCGGACGGCACCTGCATCCGTGACTACATCCATGTCGCGGACCTGGCGGAGGCCCACCTCGCCATCGCGCGGCGTCTGGGCGGGCAGCACGCGGCCGGCGGCCGGGGCGACGACGGCGACCTGACCCTGAACATCGGCCGGGGCGAGGGCGTCTCGGTGCGGGAGCTGGCCGATGAGATCGCCGAGGTGACCGGTCACCGGGTGGAGCCGGTGGTCGAGCCGCGCCGGCCCGGCGATGCCGCGCGGGCCGTGGCCTCGGCCGCCCGGATGACCGCGGAGACGGGATGGACCGCGCGCCGGGGGGTGCGCGAGATGGTCGAGTCGGCCTGGGAGGGCTGGTGCCTGCGCCACCCCGAAGCCCGTGCCGAATAGGCCCTGAACGATCACGTCACAGCTCTGACCTGGGAAGCGTTTGCGCAGGTCAGAGCAGATGACAACGGTGTTCAGTCCCGTGTTGCCGGATACCCCCCACCCGTAGTTCACTGGCCTCGTCGGGCGGTTGGCGTCCGAACCGTTTCACGGACCTGGAGGCGTTTTCATGGGGGCTGGCCACGATCACGGGCACACACACGGCGGACCCCCGCCGACGGGCACGGCGGCAGCCGCGTACCGGGGCCGGCTGCGGATCGCCCTGGGGATCACCCTGGGCGTGATGGTCATGGAGATCGTCGGCGGGCTGCTCTCCGACTCGCTCGCCCTGATCGCCGACGCGGCCCATATGGCGACCGACGCGCTGGGGCTGGGCATGGCACTGCTCGCCATCCACTTCGCCAACAAACCGGCCGGCCTCAACCGCACCTTCGGCTACGCCCGCGCCGAGATCCTGGCGGCGCTGGCCAACTGTCTGCTGCTGCTGGGCGTCGGCGGCTTCCTGGTCTTCGAGGCGGTCGACCGGTTCATCACCCCGGCCGAGACCAAGGGCGGCCTGGCGATCGCCTTCGCCGCGGTCGGCCTGGTGGCCAACATGGTGTCCCTGTCCCTGCTGATGCGCGGACAGCAGGAGAGCCTCAATGTGCGGGGCGCCTATCTGGAGGTCCTGGCCGACACCCTCGGCTCGGTCACGGTGCTGGTGTCCGCCGGCATCATCATGGCCACCGGCTGGCAGGCGGCCGACCCGATCGCCTCGCTGGTGATCGGCCTGATGATCGTCCCCCGGACGGTCAAGCTGCTGCGCGAGACCCTGAACGTCCTGCTGGAATCGGCTCCCAAGGGCGTGGACATGGGCGAGGTACGGGCCCACATCACGGCGCTGCCCGGGGTACTGGGCGTCCACGACCTGCACGCCTGGACGATCACTTCGGGGATGCCGGTGCTCTCCGCCCATGTGGTGGTGCACCAGGAGATGCTGGACTCGATCGGGCACGAGAAGCTGCTGCACGAGCTTCAGGGCTGCCTCGGGGATCACTTCGACGTGGAGCACTGCACCTTCCAGCTGGAGCCGAGCGGTCACGCGGAGCACGAGGCGAAGCTCTGCCACTGAGTGCGTCGGGGTAGGGTGCGCGCGGCGGTGCTAGGATCTCTTCGCTGAGATGTTCGAGTCTCGTCATGGTGCGAGACCCTTCCGAGAGGAGCTGAGGTTGATGACTGTCACGACGACGGCTGCCCGGCGCAGCAAGCGGTCCCTCCTCGTCTCCCGGGTTCTCGGCTGACTCACGGCGCTCCCCGCGTCGAAGCGTCGGCCGGAGCCCTCACACCAAGGGTTCCTCCGTTGACCGACACCTCAGACACCTCTCGCGACGACTCGCGTACCGAGGCGTTCTTCACCCTGCACCACGGCCTTCCCCGGCAGAGCCCCGGCTCCGACGCCACCACGCGTCGGCTGCTCGCCCTCGCCGGACCTCTGCCCGCCCGCCCGCGCGTTCTCGACCTGGGATGCGGCCCCGGCCGCGCCGCCCTGCTGCTCGCCGCCGAGGCGGGCGCCGAGGTGACCGCGGTGGATCTGCACCAGCCCTTCCTCGACGAGCTGCGCGCGTCCGCCGAGGCCCGCGGTCTCGGCGACCGCGTCCATACCGTCAGGGCCGACATGGGCGACCTCACCGGCCCCCGGTTCCCGGCCGGGTCCTTCGACCTGGTCTGGGCCGAGGGCTCGGCGTACTGCATCGGTTTCGACACGGCCGTACGCGACTGGCAGCGGCTGCTCGCCCCGGGCGGCTCCCTGGTGGTCTCCGAATGCGTCTGGACCACCGACGCCCCGACCGCGCCGGCCCGTGACTTCTGGGAGCGGCACGGCGCGCTGCGCCCCGTCGCGGAGACCACGGCGGCGGCCGTCGCCGCGGGCTGCAACGTCCTGGCGGTCCTCCTCCAGCCCGAGAGCGACTGGGACGAGTACTACGTCCCGCTCGCCGAGCGGGTGGCCGCCGCCGACCCCGCGCCTCCCGGCATGGAGTGGGCGCTCGCGGCCACGCGGGAGGAGCTGGACATGCGGCGCGAGCACGGCACGGAGTACGGCTACGCCGCCTATGTGCTGCGCCCCGTCGATCCGCGCCGGCCGGCCCGCCCCGAGCGGGCGGCGGACCGCGAGGCGGTGCACGCGTTGCACACGGCGGCGTTCGGCACCCGGGCCGAGGCCGATCTGGTGGACGCCCTGCGGGCCGACGCCGGGGCCTGGCTGCCGGGGCTGTCCTACGTCGTGGAGGGACCGGACGGTTCCCTCGCCGCGCACGCCCTGCTGACCCGGTGCCGGGTCGGCGACACCCCGGCGCTCGCGCTGGCACCGGTCGCGGCCGCTCCCGCCCACCAGCGTCGGGGCGCGGGCGGGGCCGCGGTGCGGGCGGTGCTCGACGCGGCCCGGGTGCGGGGCGAGGCGCTGGTCCTGGTGCTGGGCCATCCCGAGTACTACCCGCGGTTCGGTTTCGTACCGGCGTCGCGCCATGGGATCAGGCCCGGCTTCGAGGTGCCCGACGAGGCGATGATGGCCCTGGTCCTGGACGAATCGGTGCCCGTGCCCGAGGGCACCATCCGGTATCCGGCGGCCTTCGGCGTCTGACACGTATGTCCGCCCCGCCACGCCCGGACGGCGCGGCGGGGCGGACATACGGGACCCGCAGTACGGACCGGCGCCTTTTGTGCGGCAGACTTGACCGGACTCCAGGGGTCCGGCGCACGAGGCCGGGAACCAAAGCGAAGGATGGGTATGCCGACCACACCAGCCACCGCGACGCACAGCTCGTCGAACGGAACAGCAGAAGCGATCATGCTCGAACTGGTCGACGAGAACGGCAACACCATCGGCACCGCGGAGAAGCTCGCCGCCCACCAGGCTCCCGGTCAGCTGCACCGCGCGTTCTCCGTGTTCCTCTTCGACGAGCAGGGGCGGCTGCTCCTCCAGCGCCGCGCGCTCGGCAAGTACCACTCCCCCGGTGTCTGGTCGAACACCTGCTGCGGCCACCCGTACCCGGGCGAAGCGCCGTTCGCCGCGGCGGCCCGGCGCACCTACGAGGAGCTGGGCATCTCGCCCTCGCTGCTCGCCGAGGCGGGCACCGTCCGCTACAACCACCCCGACCCGGCGTCGGGCCTGGTGGAGCAGGAGTTCAACCACCTCTTCGTGGGGATGGCACAGGAGCAGCCGAAGCCCGATCCGGAGGAGGTCGTCGAGACGGCCTTCGTGACCGCCGGCGAACTGGCCGAGCGGCACGCCCTGGTGCCGTTCTCGGCCTGGTTCATGACGGTGCTCGACGCCGCGCGGCCCGCGATCAGGGAGCTGACGGGCCCGGCCGCGGGCTGGTGACGCCTACGGGCGGCGGGGCGGTCAGAGCTGCGTCTTCAACGGCAGCGCCGCCCAGATGACCTTCCCTCCGCCCGCGGTGCGCTCCACGTCGCAGCTCCCACCGGCCTCCGCGGTGATCTCCCTGACCAGCAGCAGCCCGCGGCCTCCCGTCTGGGCGTGGTCGGTCTCCAGCGCGGTCGGGCGGTAGGGATGGCTGTCCTCCACCGACACCCTGAGCCACTCGGCGCCGATGGACACCTCCACCGCCAGTTCGGGCGAGAGCAGGGCGGCGTGCTTGACCGCGTTGGTGACGAGTTCCGAGACGATGAGCAGCAGTCCCTGGAGGATGTCGTCCTGGACCGGCGCACCCTGCCGGTCCAGCAGATCACGCACGGCGCGCCGCGCCTGCGGCACGGATACGTCGACGGCGGGGGCGGTGAAACGCCACACCCCCTCGTACGACGCGGGACGGGCCGGGACACTCCCGCGGCTCTCCATGGACCGGCACCCGCTCTCGACTCGCACATCACTGACCGTCGAGTAAAGAGTGTTGGGAACCGCTCGCTCCGGCCCGTGCAACTGACCGGAAATGGGCACCTATCGGCGCTATACGATCGAGCGGGTTCGGCGATGCCAGCCGGGAGACTACTTCTGCTCTTCTTCTGGCCTCGGGCTCGGCTCGCCCCGGTCCTCCTCCGGCGTGAGCCGGTCCGACATCAGCCCCACGATGCGCCGGCCGCCCACTCCGATGGCGATCAGACCGAGCCCGTCGAACAGCAGGGCGAGCGAAAAGAAACAGCCCAGTACGTACAGGCTGCTGTGCGGCCAGTCGACCAGGACCAGCACCCCCAGCAGCAGCCCGAAGGCCCCCTGCAGCAGCGTCCAGCCGAACTGCGGACCGCGCACGACGACACTGCCGACCAGCCGGAACACTCCACCGGTCAGGAAGAGCAGCGCGGCGAACATGGTCAGCGCCTCGGCGGTACCGTGCGGGTGGCGGATCACGACGACCCCGGCCGCGATGTTCAGAGCGGCGACCACGACGGCCAGCCAGAAGTAGTTGGTACCGCGGGACTGGACCGCGTGCAGCAGCCCGACCAGTCCGCCGACGAGCAGCAGCCAGCCGAAGAGCAGCATCGAGGTCAGGGTGGCGACGCCCGTGTAGACGAGACCGATGAGCCCCGCGACGACGAGCAGTCCGCCGAGCAGGGCGAGTCCGCCGAAACTGCGGCTGAGCTTCCTGCCTTCGACTCTGGGATCGGCCATCGACGGCTCCCTACGGTGCGTGCCCGGATCAGACCCCTTCTTGATCATAGGTTCGAACGGTACGGATAGCATCCGGCGCATGGAGCGCAGCGACCCTGTGGAGCACGGAGCCGGCGGAGAGCGTCCGCACGCGCGGCTGGAGCACGCCGTCGACGGCGGCATCGCCACCGTCGTCATCAGCAACCCCGCGAAACGCAACGCGATGACGGCCGCCATGTGGCGGTCCCTGCCGGGCCTCCTGGAGCGGCTGGCGGCCGATCCCGCCGTGCGGGTCCTGGTGCTCACCGGGGCCGGGGACACCTTCTGCGCCGGCGCGGACATCTCCTCGCTCCGCGATCCGGCCGATGATCCGCAGGCCCTCGCCGTGGCGGCCGAAGAGGCGCTGGCCGCCTTCCCGCTGCCGACGCTCGCCGCCGTGCGCGGGTACTGCGTGGGCGGCGGCAGCCAGCTCGCGGCCGCCTGCGACCTGAGGTTCGCCGAGGAGGGGGCGTCGTTCGGGGTCACTCCGGCCAAGCTCGGGATCGTGTACCCGGCGTCGTCGACGCGGCGGCTGGTCGCGCTGACCGGCCCGTCGGCCGCGAAACACCTGCTGTTCTCCGGCGAGCTGATCGACGCCCGGCGGGCCCTGCGCACCGGGCTGGCCGACGAGGTGCTGCCGGCCGGCGGGCTGGACGAGCGCGTCGAGGAGTACACCCGCGTCCTGGCGTCCCGCTCCCTGCTGACGCAGGCGGCGGCGAAGGAGTTCGCGGCGGGACGCGAGGACCGGGACGCGTACTGGACGCGGCAGGCGCGCGGCAGCGGCGACACCGCGGAGGGGGTCGCCGCCTTCCTGGAACGCCGCGCCCCCCGCTTCACCTGGACGACCGGCGACGCCGCGGATGCCGGGAGCGCGGGGAACGCCGGGAGCGCGGGGAGCGCGGGGAGCGCCGCTACCGGAGGGTGAAGCGGCTCGTACCGCGGAACTCCGCGACGAGTGCGGCGGGCGCCTTGTCGGGCGATCCGGCGTCGTAGGGCGGCTGCGGGTCGTACTCGGTGAGCAGCTGCACGGCCTGGGCGTGCTCGTCCCCCGCGATCCGGCCGAGCAGGGTGAGGCCCATGTCGATGCCGGACGAGACCCCCGCCGCGGTGACGTACTTGCCGTCGAGGACGACACGTTCGCCGGTCGGCTCCGCTCCGTACTCCTTCAGGGTCTCCAGCGCCAGCCAGTGCGAGGTGGCCCGGCGGCCCGAGAGCAGACCGGCCGCCGCCAGCAGCAGCGAGCCGGTGCACACGGAGGTCGTCCAGGTGCTGGTGGCATCGACCGCGCGCAGCCAGCCGAGCAGCGCCTCGTTCTCCATCTGGTCGCTCTGGCCGGGCCCGCCGGGCACGATGACGACATCGGGTGCGGGCACCTCGGCGAGGGTTCTGGCGGCGACCAGTTCGAGGCTCCCGCTGTCGTTGCGCACGGGGCCGGCGTGTTCGGCGACGAACACCGTCCCGGCGCCGGGCGTACGGCTGAGGATCTCGTACGGGCCCACCGCGTCCAGGGCGGTGAAGCGGTCGAAGAGCAGGATGGCGATCTGCACGGCAGTGGCCTTTCGTTGTCCCGGTCGGTCGTTGCCGGGGTCGGTCCTCCGCCACCCGGCCGGTCGGTCATTGCGCCAAGGGCTGTCCCGCAATTCCTGGTGGATCAGCGCGCGGCGTCGGATGCGGTGCATCGCAAGGCGGAGAGGCGCCCGCATACTGGATGTATTC